>JAUZPW010000189.1 GCA_030705725.1 Bacillota bacterium | reverse complement strand
GAGGAAATACTTGCCGTTTGTAAGCATAACCTTCGTTTCCGGGATGCTTTCAATCGTCTCGATCAGGTTGCAGTTCATAACAAAAGGGATTCCGTTCAAATAAGTCAGCTCAATCACAATTAACCCTCCCGCATATATGGAATATGCCGCCCTCGGAATTTCCGTCCTTTTTGAGGGCGGCATAACCTTTTTATTACCTCTTCATGTTGACAAGCATTTCAAGCATTTCGTCGCTTACCGTGATAATTTTGGAGTTTGCCTGAAAACCTCTCTGGGTTACGATCATCTGCGCGAATTCCGAGGAAAGGTCGACGTTTGAGGTTTCCAAAGCGCTTGATACAAGTCCTCCGGTCCCGTTGCTTCCCGGCGCCGAATACGTTACGGTGCCCGTGTTGCTGACCGATCTGTAATACGAGCCTCCTACCTGCGTCAGGCCCTGCGGGTTAGGTACGTTTGCAATCGCTATCTTGCCGATATCCTTAACATTTCCGCCCGTGTCCACGCCCGTAATCGAACCGTCGGCGTTGAAGGTTATGTCGTGAAGCTTTCCCACAAGTGAGTCGTCGATCTTAATTTGCACGGGGGCTGCCGGAATATCGCCGGTTCCGTTCGCGCCGCAGACAAACCTTTTGTTTCCGTCGACGAGGTAGCCTTTGTCGTCGAAGCTCATCGAGCCCACTCTGGTGTAAAGGTATGAATCCCCGTCCTTGACCGCGAAATAGCCTTCTCCGTTAATATACAGGTCCGAGCTCTGCCCCGTCGGCGCCATGCCCGACTGCGAATTCTTGACGTCAACCGAGGCGACGCTTGCGCCGTAGCCCACCTGAGCGGGGTTGCTCCCTCCGGCTGTACCGGAGCCCGACGATCCCGAGAGCGTCTGATAGAACATATCCCTGAAAACGACCCTCGAGGCTTTGAACCCGTAAGTATTTACGTTTGCCGTGTTGTTGCCTATTACGCCCATGGAAAGCTCGTGTGCTTTAAGCCCCGCCACTGCGGAATAAAGTGAATTCATCATAATTGCTTTTCCTCCTTTAATAGGGGGAGCCGCTCGGGGCTTCTCAGTCGTTCAAAGCCCCAAAACCTCCTTTTAAGGTCCGGTTATATAATCACGGCTCCGTCAATGTTTGTAAAAATATTTTCCTTCATTTCCTGCCCCTTAAGGGCTGTAACAATGGTGCTGTTCGGGATGTTGACGATAAAAGCGGTCTGATCCGTAAAAATCAGCGCGTCCTTAACGCCTTTCCCCTTTGCTCTGTCCACGGCGTCGTTTAATTTGGCTGCAAGCTGAGGCGTCATTTCGATGTTTCTCGTCTCCATTCGGCTTTGCGCGTGCTTTGAGATCGTGAGCTTCGGCTTATCGCCGAGCATTTTCTCAAAAAGCTTATAAAACTCGCCGTCCCTGTCTGTGTTCTGCGTTTTCCCGGCTTCTGTCTGAGGCGATACCGGGCCGACGTTGCCGATAAACGCTGAAAAATTTTTCTGAAACTGGATGTCGCTCATTTTACACAGTCCCCTGAACTATTTTCATAACAGACCCTATCCCGTATGAATTTCCGTTTATCGTTAACTTGGCCTCGTCGCCTGAGAAATCCACGCTTTGGATAACGCCCGTTTCCTCTTTATATTTCCCCGATTTGTCATATTCCGCCACGACTGCGGTTTTGCCGAGCAGCGACGCGCCGTACTGGGTCGTTGAAAGGTTTTTAAGCTCCTTAACGGCCTGAAGCAGAGTAAACTGCGCCATCTGAGCGATGAACTGCGTGTTGTCCATCGGGCTTGAAATATCCTGATGCGTCAGCTCCGTTACGAAAAGATTCAGGAAATCCGAAACATCCAGAGAAGAAGCGCCGCTCTTGCCGGATGATAAAAGCGAAGATCCGTTGTACTGGTTTGTTTTGTAAACGCCTAAATCCGACATTTTTCATCCTCCCTTCCTAAAGATCATACCGTCTGAAGCTTCCTGATAACCGAAAGAAAATCTGCGGTGCTCTGCTCGCGGTTTTTCCTGTCCTCGTTCTGCCGCCTCTGCCTCTCCTCGTCATTCTGCCCGCCGGAGCCCTGCCGGCTGTCGTTCTGCTGCTGATCGTACCATGCTTCCGGCCTGTTTGAAGCGCTGACTGATACCGGTTCTTTAAGCGATTTCTGCAGCATAGACTTAATTTCGTCCGCTCCCGACATTATGATGCTCTGCGTTTTTGGATTAGACGCCTTGATTTCGATTGTCAGAACGCCGCTCTCGGCAGTCATTTTTACATGTACCCTGCCCTGTCCGGCCGGATTAAGCTCTATCTGGAATTCCTGTTTTCCGTCCCGGTAGTTTTTGAGAGCCGATTCCGCTATTTGCACGCATGCGGGCTTTTTAACGACGGCTTGCGCATCGGAAACCTTGATTATCACTTTTCCCCCGGAGTAAAGCTCGATTATTCCCGCCGGATTAATAATTTTTGGCTCAGTTTTATCTGGCTTCGGCGCGGCTTTTACGTCTGCGTCCCCGTTTTTTGTGTTTTGCGCTCCGCTTTTAGCGTCCTTGCCGTAATCTTTAAGCTCGTTTTCTGCTTCGGACGACTTCGCCAAATAGATTTTTGCTTCCGCACCGCCCTGCGTTTTTTCCGCCGGCTTTTTATTAACTGCCGCCGGGCCGCTTTCTTCCTTGCCTGCCTTTGCTCCGGTTTCCGGCAGCGGAGTTTCTTTTGCTGTATAGCCCTGGCCTTCCCTCGCCGTATTGATCGCTTCCGGTGCCTGCGCCCGGTTTTTCTCCGGCGTGAGCTCCGTACCGGCGGCGTTTTTATGTTCTCCGGCTTCTAATGTAAACGAAGCCTCCCGCGTAACTCCGGCTTTTAATTGTTTTTCATCCTTCGTTCCCGCTTTTCCGGTGTTAACCGCGCTTTCCGCCGTCGCGGCTTCCGTTTTCGTACCCTTGGGATAGCTTAAGGCAGTATCTGCTTCGCCCGCCTTACCCTGCGCCTTATCCTGCCGAATCGGAATTCCGGTGCCTTTTGCCGGCGAATCTTTCGGCAGACCCTGCAGAGCGGCGGGCGTGCTTTGAAGCTCCCGAATCTCTGCTCCCGGCTGTGTAACCGCCGCCGAAACTGGGACTGCTGCCGAAACTGGGACTGCCGCCGCGGCCTGAACGCTTCCGGCAGCTCCTGCGAGCTCCGTGCCTTGTAAACAAACAGGCGCTGATCCGGCTGTATCCTGTAAAAGCGGCGCGATCGAGAGCAAAGCGTCCGAAAGTCCCGCGCCCTGCGGAAAAATGGAGCCTTCCTCCGTCCCCGGCCTGCCTTTTTTTGTCTTAAGGTTCTCCCCGCTTTTACCCTGCGCTTCCGAACCCGCGGCGGCGTTTTTAATCATTCCTAAAAGAAGTCCGAAGTCTGTGTCGTTTTTGCCTTTCGGGGCTGCTCCTGTTTGAATCTGGGGCGGTGCCGTGATATTCCCCGTCATGCATACCGCTTGCTGTACCATTTTAATTTCTTCACCTCCTTTCATTATATAAGTAATATCGTCACCTTAATGGAATCCTTAACCGGCCGAAAAGCGCATTTTACTGAAGAACTCTTCCATCGAGCGTTCCAGCTCCTTCTGCTCGAGCCTCAGATATTCCTGATACTGTCTTTCCTTTAAGTGTTCGAGGCCGGAAAGCTCGCTTTTAAGCGCCACTACTACCTCCTGCTTCTGCTCTATTACGGCGATAAGGCTCAGCTTTTTTTCAAAGAGCTCTTTGATTTTTTTTATCGTATCGTTTAAATAAACCTTGTATACAGATAGGTCGGTCGCGCTGAGCCCCTCCGCGAGCTTTTCGGCGAGCGCCCTTCTCTCGCTGTCATACGCCCGGTTTATCGTTTCGATCTGCTCTTCAAGCTCTCTCAGCCTGTGGTTAAGCGAATTAAGCTCGCTGATCTTAAAATCGAGAACTTCTTTTCTGTATTTCAGAACCTTCTCCAATGAAAAAGCGAAGCGCTTCACTAAAGGGCCCTCCTATATCTGCTGCATAAGCTGCAGCGTATCTTCCATTGAAAAGCTGTCACCTACCGGCTGCATGAGGAAAGAATTCACCGAATCTATTTTCTTAACGGCCTCGTCGAGCCTGTGGTTCATTCCCGGCTTATACGCGCCGATCGAAATAAGGTCGGCGTTTTGCTC
>JAUZPW010000188.1 GCA_030705725.1 Bacillota bacterium | reverse complement strand
GCAGGCTGGATTTGATCATGCAGCGCTTTACGGAGATCTTAAGCAGCATCCCTCAGCTCGTAATGGTTACGCTCATGGTGGTGGTTATGAAGCCCGGCCTGTTAAACATAATACTGGCGCTGATGATCACCGGGTGGATAAATATGAGCCGCATAGTTCGCGCCCAGGTGCTCAAATACAAAAATCAGGAGTTTGTGCTGGCCGCCCGCACGCTCGGCGTCGGCAATAAAAATATTATTTTCAGGGAGATCCTGCCTAACGCTCTGGGGCAGCTTATCGTCACTTTTATGTTTTCTATACCGAACGCTATTTTTCTTGAGGCGTTCCTCGCCTTTGTCGGGCTCGGCGTTCCCGCTCCCATCGCGTCTCTGGGTTCTCTTATAAACGACGGTTTCAAGTCAGCCATGACCTACCCGTATATGGTGACGGCTCCGGTAGTTGTGCTTGCGCTGCTAATGCTTACCATTAACGTTTTTGCGGACGGCCTTCGCGACGCGATCGACCCGCAGATGGTGCAGGTGTAGGGAGGGGCTTGACATGCCAAATAGAGAACAGATATTAAAAATCCGGGATCTTTCAGTCTCCTTTACAACCGCAAACGGTATTGTAAAGGCGGTGCGCGGGTTCAACATGGATGTTTATAAAGGCGAAACGGTCGCGATCGTCGGTGAATCCGGAAGCGGCAAGTCGGTCACCGTAAAGGAAATAATGGGAATACACGCTCCGAACGAGATCATCGGCGGCGGCAGCATCGAATTTACCTATTCCGGCGATACCGGCGGCAAAAAGACGGTCGACCTCCTAAAAATGAATCCGCGGGAGATTCAGAACACCCTCAAGGGCAAGCATATAGCCATGGTTTTTCAAGACCCGATGACGTCTCTAGACCCCACCATGAATATCGGCAGGCAGCTCGCCGAGGGAATGGTGCAGCACCTGCGTCTTAGGCGTGCCGAAGCGAAAAAACGCGCGGCGGAGCTTTTGCGGATCGTCGGTATAAAAGACCCCGAAAAGCGCATGAAAAACTATCCCCACCAGCTTTCGGGAGGTATGCGCCAGCGCGTGGTTATAGCCATGGCTATATCCTGCGAACCCGATCTTCTTATCTGCGACGAGCCCACGACGGCCCTGGACGTTACCATCCAGGCGCGTATTCTTCAGCTTATCATGGACCTGCAGGCGCGGTACAACATTTCGGTAATATTCATTACGCATAATCTGGGCGTGGTAGCCAAGGTGGCGGACTACGTCAACGTTATGTACGCGGGCAAGATCGTTGAAACGGGAAAAACCGACGACATCTTTTTCGACCCGCGCCATCCTTATACCTGGGGGCTTCTCTCAAGCGTGCCCGACCTTTCCGGCGACAGGGCGGAGCGGCTTTATACCATCAGGGGCAACCCTCCGAACCTGCTTAACGAGATAAACGGCGACGCCTTTGCGCCGCGGAACCCGTTCTCGCTTGAGATCGACTTTGAGGAAGAACCGCCCATGTTCACGGTAAACAGCCACCATCAGGCCGCCACGTGGCTTTTAGACCCGCGCTCGCCCGCGGTGGAGGTGCCGCCCCAGATCAAAAGGCGGATAGAAGACCTGAAAAAGGAGTGTGCGCAGGATGCTGGAAGATAAAGCGCCGCTTCTGGCGGTGCGGGGATTAAAACACTATTTCCGCCTCGGCAAAAACTACACCGTAAAGGCGGTTGAGAACATCTCGTTCGATATAATGCCGGGCGAGACCTTCGGTCTCGTCGGCGAGTCCGGCAGCGGCAAAACCACCGTCGGGCAGGCTGTTATCCGGCTTTATAATCCGACGGCGGGCAGAATTGTATTTAACGGCGAGGATATAAGCGGCAAGCTTACAAAGGCTCAAAACACCATGCTGCGTACAAATATGCAGATGGTCTTTCAGGATCCTATGGCCTCCCTCAATCCCTATAAAAAAATTATCGACACGATAGCAATGGGCCTTGACGCCCAGTTTCCGCATATGAACCCGAAAGAACGCGAACAGCGGGTCTATTCCATTATGGAAAAAGTCGGGCTTTCGAAATCCCAGGCGAACCGCTACCCCAGCCAGCTCTCCGGCGGGCAGCGTCAGCGAATCGGCCTTGCGCGCGCCCTTATTATGAACCCGAAGCTGATTATCGCGGACGAAGCCATCAGCGCCCTCGACGTTTCGATCCAGGCGCAGGTCGTTAACCTGATGAAGGACCTGCAGCTCGTGAGCGGCATGGCGTATCTTTTCATCGCTCACGACCTCTCGATGGTACGCTATATATCCGACGTTATAGGCGTAATGCATATGGGTTATATGGTGGAATCCGGCCTGACCGATGAAATTTTCAGCAAGCCCGTCCACCCCTATACAAAATCGCTGCTCTCCGCGATCCCCCGCATGAATCCGTATAAAGAGCGCACGCGCCGGCCGATGGAATACGATCCGGAATCCTTCCGCGTCCGTTACGCGGACGGAACAAACCATTTCCTGTCCCGAACGCACAGCGTACTTTCCACCGACGCGGAGTTAGCCGAGTGGGAGGATTCGTCCGCGCAGGTCTGACGGAGCGGCGGTGATTAAAAAAGATGCCGGAGATTGCCGGCATCTTTTTAATATTATATTCAAATATCAGGCTTCATCCATGAAGCGGCAAAATGATGGATCGTTCGCGTGTTTTCGGTAAAGTGTATCTGCCTTGTTTCCCATACCATAGGGCAGAAATAATCGTTCGGGAAAATGTGCACGCCGTCCTTCAGAATCTGCATTTCATTGTTTCTTTTTAGCCCGAACTCATTTTCCGAGATTCTGCTCATAAAAATCACGTTGGGCGTCATATCCATTGAGCCGTCGCCCCATAAAAACGCTTTGTCCCTGTAATAATCCAGAAACCGCTTTATCCACGGATGGTATTTAACGGCGCCAATAATACCGGTAGGAATAAATTCCGTTTTCTCAAAGCCTGAAAAAGCGGGGAACTCGAGAAACCCGTCCAGGTTTTTGACCACCTCGACGTCGGCGTCCATATATATGCCGCCGTAATTATAAAGAGCGTAAAGGCGCACATAGTCGCTTACAAACGCGTATTTCCCGCGCTCATAGGCTTCCCTCGTAAACCTTACCGACTGAACGTCGAAGGAATCCTCGTTCCATAATACTTTTTTATAATCAGGCAGGAAAATATCCCAGCTTTTCAAGCATTTCTGCGCAAGCTCGGGCATCGGTTTCTTCCCAAACCAGCAGTAATGAATAGTTTTGGGTATTTCGCTCATAAAAAACCTCGCTTACCGCGTCTTAATAATTTAATATATGACCGGCGGCGGAGGTTGGTTAAGAAAGACCGTCAGCCGCCGTATCAGCCGCCGCGTATTTTCTTAACTAAAAACGGAATATTGCAGCTTTTGCCCGCAAAATCGTAGGTAAGCCCCGTAAACAGAAAACATACGGGTTTAATGCTCGCTAGCAAAACGATAAAGACGATTGAAACAAAAAGCGCCGCAAAATAGCAGCAGAAAAGAACATGAACCGACCCCGCGGGGTAAAGATTTATTTTTTGGGAAATAAAGTTCACAAGCAGATTGTGGACCAGATAAACGCCGAAGGATACCGCGGAAAGAAATTTTACAGCCGGCCCGGCCTTTTTACTCAGACGGCGGCCTGTAAACGCCTCTTTCGCAAGAAGAAAAGCAGCGATCGACAGCACGAAAACAAAAGCCCTCGTATATCCCTTGTACATCTCGGTATATTGTCCGATTCTCGTTGTGGCAAGCCATGTTCCGAGCGCGATAAAAAGCGTGTCGGCTGTCAGTATGCAAAGCAAACTTCTTTTTGAGAATCTTATATCGGACTTAAAAAATAAATACCCGAACAGAAAATAACCGAGGTATCCGTTCATTATGTTCAAATTGTAGGAAGGGTCGAGCGATAATAAAGCTCTGTAACCGGGGCGGGCAAAAAAAGCGGCGGTAGGCAGCAGCGCGCCGAACACCGCCCAGACGGCGAACATGTACCTGGCAAGGTTTTCTGTCATTGAATCCATAAGCTTTTTCAATAGCGGGGATAAAATGTAAATCGTAATAAGCGCATACATAAACCATAGGTGGGTCGCGGCAGGCTTTGACGGCAGGTTTTTAAGCTGATTTATCGCAG
>JAUZPW010000187.1 GCA_030705725.1 Bacillota bacterium | reverse complement strand
GTTGGGAATGCCGTTGGAAGTAAATAATTCATAAGCGGCCTCTCGCAGTCTGGTCATCTTTTTGCTTTTATTCTCGAGGACTTTTTTCACCGACTGTCACATCCGTTTCTGCATGGTATCAAATAAAAAAATGACTATTAGTCATAAATCGAATTATAAGTCTCCCTCAATACGCTGTCAACTAAAAACTCCAATAAAATTAGACGTATGAATTTAGAAAAACTTGTGAAAAATGCGCATTTGAAATGATATAAATATCCATATATGGAAAATAATATCAAAATAAACTTGCTTTTTAAAAATCACTAAACTATACTGTAAACAACATCAATCATCTGTGATGATTGAACAAAAAATGCTAAAATATAGTAAAAATTAGTAATACAATTAACAGGAGGAGTGATAAAAAAATTAATTCCATCAGTCAGCAAAACAGATTTTTTATCGGAAAACCAGGATCAAGCGCGGGAAAAGTTAATTCTTGGAAAACACCTGAAACAGCATAAAATGTTAGCTATTTCGAATCTTATCTCCTTTCTTAGCGGGAATGATAGTAAAACGCGTTCAAAAAAACAGACGCGCTTTTACTGTCAAACTTCAGAATGCCAAGCTTATCAGTGCGATTTCATTTGCATTGCAAATTAAGTAAGCCTATTTAAGTGAAAGAATGAGAGGAAAGGTGTAAGAACATGGTAAAAAGAAAGTTTGCGCTTATTATGGCCGTTATTTTCGCGTTCAGCCTGATCCTGACCGCATGCGGCGGGGGCAGCGCTGCGGCGGGCGGGGGCGGTGCTTCGGCGGCGACCGGAGCGTCGGTAAAGCAGGATAATTCTCCCGTAAAAATCGGCTTCCTGGGGAATCTCGCGGGTTCCGACGCATACATAGGGCTAGCCTCAAAGATGGCGTTGGAGGATTATATTAAGGAACTGAACGACAAGGGCGGACTGCTTGGCAGGAAGATTGAGCTGATTACATACGATTATTCAAACGACGCCGCGACAGAATCCGTCAATGCGGCGAACAGATTGGTAAATCAGGATAAGGTCGTCGCCATTCTGGGACCGTCGGGAAGCATCGCAGCAGTGCCGATAGCGCCGATAGTCGACGCTGCAAAGGTACCCTGCATTACGACCTCCGCGACTAACATTAAGGTAACGATAGACGAATCCGGCAAAGTTCATCCGTACATGTTCCGGGTATGCTTTATCGATCCATATCAGGGCACCGCTTTAGCCGACTTTGCCTATAAGGACCTCGGAATAAAGAAGGTAGCCTCAATCGCGGCTATAGCCGACCCATACGGACAGGGTATTCTCCAATACTTTAAGGAGCAGTTTACAAAGCTCGGAGGAACCGTTGTCGCCGAGTTGGGCTACCAGCTCAAAGACGTGGAGTTCAGAGCTCAGATATCAGAAGCCGCGAACAAGGGCGCCGAGGCCCTGATCGTTCCGGCCAGTGCTTACAAGGATGCGGCTATGATTGCAAAACAGGCAACCGCTCTCGGACTTAAATTCCAGTATCTGTTCCCTGACGGAGTTTACGCGTCCGAGCTGCTGGACGTCGCAGGAACGGAGCTTGAGGGCGCTTATATTTCGAACGGAATCACTGAGGACGATCCGGCTCTTAACGAGTACAAAAAGCAATTCGCCGAGAAGCATCCCGGTCAGTCGGCGAATATTTACGTCGCCTACACTCTTGACGCTATGAAGCTTCTGGAGGCCGCCGTCAACAAAGCCGGCAGTTTTGACCCCGTCGCTATCAGAGACGCCGTTGAAAGCTCCACGGACGTCCAGTGCTTCTCCGATAAGCTTACAATGGAGCCGGAGACGCACAACCCGCACAACAAGACGGTCAGCATACTGAAAATCACCGGCAAAAAATACGAGTTATATAAAACATACAAGCCCGAAAATTAACAAACAGGTGGTTGGGGATGCTCTGTCCGGGCATCCCCAGCCATAGTAAAATGAACGGAGCTGAAGTATATGGTTTTATTTTTCCAGCAGCTGGTTACCGGCCTTTCGATAGGCGGAATTTATGCGTTGCTTGCGGTCGGGTACGCGCTTATCTACAGTATCTTTAATTTTACGAATTTTGCCTTCGGTTCATTGATGATGGCGGGCGCTTTCGCGGGATACTTTGCAATAACCGCCATGCACCTTCCGATAATTTTGGGGCTTTTGTTCTCAATAATCTTCGGTATCGCTGCATCCGTGTTTGTGGAGCTGACTGCATACAGGCCGTTAAGACAAAAAAAGGCGTCGCGCCTTTTCCTGATGATCACCGCTATGGGCATTAATATATTTATTACAAACCTCGCGACCGTGCTGCTCGGCGCGAACTTAAGGCCGTTTCCGGTCGAACTGCCGGCAAAACCGCTTGACATAGCGTCGGTTGCGGTCGGCCAGCTGGACATCGCTTCAATGGCTGTCTCGCTCATATCGCTTCTGGCCTTATGGACGTTTTTGCAGAAGACAAAACCCGGACTCGCCGTCCGCGCCAGCGCTCTCGATACCGCAACCGCAGGCATGATGGGGATAAACGTAAACAGAATCTCGCTTATCGTTTTTCTTATTTCCGGCGCCACCGCGTCGGTAGCGGGTATATTTTTCGGTATGAAATATACCGTTTACCCCACTCTTGGCGTTATAGCTCAGAAAGCATTCATTTCAAGCGTTATCGGAGGAATGGGAAGCCTTCCCGGGGCCGTTGTGGGCGGCATAGTGTTGGGCGTTATCGAAACCATGGTTGCGGGTTACATATCGTCGACATACCGCGACCTTTTCGCCTACAGCCTGATGATTCTTATACTGCTTTTCCTCCCGAACGGATTATTGGGCAGACAAGTCCAGGAAAAACTTTGAGGAGGAGGAATACGGAATGTACTTAACCAGTTTGGTGCTTCTATGCGCGATAAATATGCTGGCTGTATGCGGAGTTGCTCTTCTTATCGGCTATACAGGCCTTTTTACAATGGGGCACGCCGGATTTATGGCTATCGGGGCCTATGGAGCTACTCTTTTATATCTGAAGCTCGGTGTTCCGTATATTCCCGCCTTACTGTTAGGGGGGGCTATCGCCGCGCTGATTTCAATTATAATTGGCTACCCGCCGCTTAAAAGCAAGCTATCGGGAGACTACTTCGCGATCGCGACACTCGGTTTCGGCGAGATTGTCAGGCTTGTGATCGCGAATACCAAGCCGGTATTCAACGGAGCTCTGGGAATACCGGGAATACCCAAAATGACTTCCGTCTGGTCCGCATTGTTATTTATGGCAATCGGAGTATACCTGATGCGAAATTATATAAAATCGCAGTACGGGAAAAATTGCATCGCTATTCAGCAGCAGGAGATAGCCGCCGAGATGATCGGTATAAACGTCTTAAAGGTAAAGCTTACGTCGCTTATGATAAGCGCGTTTTACTGCGGCGTAGCCGGCGGAATGTTTGCGTTTTACGCTACCTTCATATCTCCCAACACATACGGCGAAGCAAAATCGACCGACCTTCTGGCCTCGGTGGTTGTCGGGGGTATAAACAGCATATCCGGGCCCTTGCTCGCGTCGATTGTGTTTACTTTGCTGCCGGAGGTTCTGAGGTTCATTGTCGAATGGAGGCTGGTCGTTTACGGGTTGGTTTTTGTCGTTATGATGCTCTTCAGGCCGGAAGGCTTCCTCGGGTATAAGGAAATTTCATTTAAAGGATTAAAAAAATTCATAAAGGCGGGAAGGGGCACCGGCAATGGATAAGGAAGCGCTTCTGACTATCGACGGCCTGCTGATTCAGTTCGGCGGATTAAAGGCTGTAAATAACGTTGATATTCATGTGAACGACAAAGAGTTCATCGGTCTTATCGGGCCGAACGGCGCCGGAAAAACAACCCTGTTTAACTCCATTACGGGCGGAGTGAACATTACGGCTGGGGAAATCAAATTCAACGATAAGGCTTTGAATAAAAAAAGGCCGGATCAGATTTCCAGGATGGGAATCAGCAGGACTTTTCAGAATATAAGGCTTTTTTCCAAAATGACGGCTATAGAAAATATCTCTATAGCAATCCACAGCGTACCGAAATATTCAATTATTGAAGCTATGCTGCGTACTCCCAGAGCAAGAGTCAAGGACAAAGAGGTCAGGGAACAGGCTCAGTTTTTT
>JAUZPW010000186.1 GCA_030705725.1 Bacillota bacterium | reverse complement strand
GGAATGCCCTTTTCGTAGTTTCCCGGATAAGTTGATACGATTTTAACCCCGAGCGCGTTTAAATCCGGCACGTAGCCCGGCATGTAGAGGCTCAGCCCGTTGTGCTCCGGCACGCTCAGCGTAACGCGGAGCGGCGACTGGCTTTTGCCTTTCGAGTAAAGCTCCAGTGCGTCCCTGTCCGCCTTTATGGCCTCCTCCATACTGAAAATCCTGCGCATATCGTTTTGCCTGATAACCGCGATTTTCATATTCTTCACCTAATCCTGTCCGACGGCAACCGTGCCGTCTTCTTTAACTGAAATCATCTCGCCGGGCATGATACTTTCAAAATCCTCCGTGCAGAGCGTATAAAGCGGGATTCCCCGTCCGTAAAGCGCCTTCGCGATTACTGAACCGATAGCCGTAACAGGCTCGGCCTGGGTGCATATTATAGCTGCCGGAGCGGTATTCTGGCGAACCATTTCGAGAATTGTCCCCGTCCCGGTGCAGGAGCCCGTCCCGCGCGGAATAACCAGTGCTCTTCCCGTTATGCACTGCCCGTATAGATCGTGATTTTTGTCCGTAATTTCCCCGGTTCCGGTATTTATATTGTTCTTGAAGCTCAGCGGCAATTTTGATACGATCGCCTCGCCTGCGGCCTCGCCGGGCACGACAGGCCGCGCCTTAAAAAGCCTTTTCATATTCTTACTTCTCCGGTTACGGCGGCGTTGACACAGGCCTCCAGATTTGCGAAAAATATGCCCGCGCCCGTCCTGTCCGGCGCGAAATGGGCCATTCTGCCGCTGTTAGTGATAATCGTATGAAAACCCCACGCGTCTACCGGGAAAGTGTTTACGCATGTATCCGAGACAATCGTGACGCCGCGCGACAAAAGTTCAGTCAAAAGGCCCGTGCGGCTCGCCATCAGCTTTACGGCGCCCCCGGTCTGAACCCAGAACCGCACATAAGGCTTCACCTTTTTACCGTCCAGAAGCCTCCTGACTTCAAGCAGTTCCGAAAAGGATGCGTGAGGGCATCCGACCAGCACAAGATCAACATGGCTTCCCGTCGCGCTGCTCATCTCGGTTTTTGTTTTGGCGAAAATATCCTCCGTTATTTCAATCGTTTTCTCAGGTTTTCTGCCCTGAAAGGCCTCCTCTTCGGTGCGCGCTTCCGGCGTCACGCCGACTATATGGAACATCGCCTCCCTGCCCGAAGCGGAGGACGCTCCCGCAAACGCCTTTAAATTATCGTGATTCGTTTTCTTTGGAAGCCCGTTTATGACCGGAATTTTATCGTTGGCCAGCTTTCCGACGACATATCCCAAAACGGCGTAGTCCGAGCTGTCCAGAAAATAGCTGCTGTCAAATCCCTGCAGATTGAAAAGAATCCTCCCGCGCCGGTTTTCCTTTAAATGCAGGCCGGATTCGGGAACAATGCCGCATACAGCGCAGCATATGTCGGCGATTTCGGGATATCTGTTCGTCCGAGCTCCGAAAACCGAATTGACAAAGTTAACGGAGCTTGCCTCCGACCAGACTACGTCCTCCCCGAAATGAGGCGCGTTTCCGCACTGGCAGGGGGTGCATGACCAGGTTGGAGTGCAGCCCAATGAAGTATAGGCTACCTCAAGACGGCGGCTTTTCTCAGCGAATTTAGGCGGTATTCTGAGCTTCTCCCAATTTTCAATATCCCTCGCCGTTATGTTGAGTGTGGACGGAACGGCGACCTTAGCGCCGAGAGACGCAAGCTTTTCCGCGAATTCAAGTCCCGCGTCGAGCGCTTCGGAATAGCAGCACCCGCCTATATGCGCGCAGGTGATCGGAATAAACCGTTTTGCCCCGTAAATCTTTCCCATTTCAAAAAGGATATCCATAGCCATCTGCGTGCCTTTGCCAAGCCTGCCGAAAAGCATGTCTTCTTCCCTTTTGGTAAAAAACATTTGTTAACCCCCTAGTTAGATTTTCCCGGGGATTCTGTCAAAACACAAGATGTCGGTTAAATCAGGTCGCGGCTCGGTTACACTGTTCCGCCGAAAGGTTGTTAATAACTCATTTTTCGATAAAAAATGAAAACATTATTATTACATTCTAGTATGCATATAAAGATTTTTCAATGCAAATATTAAAGTTTACATAAATATCACCTTCTGTACCAAGGCTCGCAGGTAAATTGGTATGAAAATAAAGTTTGCAGGCTATTTTTAATAAACACCAGGATGATTTTCGTATCAATTCGGTTTTATTGTTAAGAATAAAATGAGAAAGGACGGTTTTATTCTTGCAGTTTAATAACAATGATGAAAACACCGGCCAGGAGCAGGAGCAGCAACAGCAACAGGCCAGAAACGAATCTATAAACGAGTTTGCTTCGATAACGACTAAAAGCTCCCGCGGGACGCTGCACTGCATAACGATAGTCGGGCAGGTAGAGGGGCATATAATTTTGCCGCCCCAGAATAAAACGACTAAATACGAGCATGTGATGCCTCAGCTCGCCGCCATTGAGGAGAGCGAAGAGATAGACGGCCTCCTTGTCTTGCTCAACACAATGGGCGGAGACGTCGAAGCGGGGCTCGCGATAGCCGAGCTTATCTCGGGCATGAAAACGCCCACCGTTTCCCTTGTTCTCGGAGGAGGCCATTCTATAGGTGTTCCTCTTGCCGTGTCTGCCATGCATTCGTTTATAGCGCCGACGGCGTCGATGACTATTCACCCTGTGCGCCTAAACGGCGTAATAGTCGGCGTGCCTCAGACCTTCACCTATTTTGAAAAAATACAGGATAGAATCATTGATTTTGTCGCTGCCAATTCAAAAATAAAGCCCGAAAAATTCCGCGAGCTGATGCTCTCCACCGGGCAGCTTATGAGCGACGTCGGAACGGTCTTATACGGCGACGAAGCCGTTAAAATCGGCCTTATTGACGAGGTTGGCGGCCTTTCCGACGCGATAGACTGCCTCCACCGCATGATAGACGAAAGGAAAGCGAAAAAAAATGACGTTATACACCCAGTGGGCATATGACGACCTTTGCGGCTTCTCATATCCGCAGCCTGTTTATAAAATGGAATCCGGGGTGCTTTTCGAGCTGCGCCCCGACGCCTTCGGAAGAATGCGCAAAAGCCGGCTTATTACAACCGATCTTTCGTCCTACTTAAAATTCACGCTGTAGCTTGGTAAGCTTCGGCAAAAAAACGAAAAGGGCTGCCGTTAATGCAGCCCACGGTCTGTCAAAAAAGTATCATTTAGGAATTGTTAAGGGGTAAACCCCTAACGTTGGATTTGTCCGCAGGCGGACATGCGACGCCGGAGGACACACTGGACAAAACCATCGGTTATGTTCGCGCCAAGAGAAAGGCCGAGGGGGAATCGGATTCCCTCTCGAAAGGCTGCCTTAAGGCAGCTCCGGTTTTTATTTCTTTGTCAGCCAACCGGTCATATCGTAGTAAATATTCCGTCCCGATGGGTTTTCAAAATCCGGTATAAGGCCGAGCCGCCAGGCTGAAACCCCGCAGACTCCGAACATGCGCGCCAGGTCGAGCTTGTCTTTTACGCTTCTGGAATCTTCATACCAGACGACGTTATTCGTGTTGTCTTTGGCATCGTAATATGTTATGCAGGGGTTCTTGTACCGGTCCGAATAGTTTAGCTTCGTCTGCGGGTCCTTGAGCCTCGCGTAAATATCGGCGGGCGTAGGGTGCATGGCGGTCGGGTTTATCACCTTTCCGTTTTGCAGCGACCACCCCGCGCTGCCTATGGAGATCGCGAGCGCAAGCTTATTTTTGTCCCTGACGCCGTTAGTTGAATCAGTAACCGCCCTCAGAGCGTAGTAAACATCCTCAAACGGCGTCACGGGCGTCGCGGTAAACCCGGCGCTCATCATCGCGGCCGTCATTTTGTCCGCGGCATAGTCATGCGCCATCAGTATAACCCTGTCGGCAAGCTCGCCTATCGTCCTGTAATCATACGCGTCAAAGCACGCTCCGCCGTTTTTCACTCGCGGATGCACCATGACGGCAAGCGTTTTCCCGGTGCCGACGAGCATCGGCTTAAGCTCTTTTAAGAATAAATTAAGTCCGTTTTTAAGCTCTGCGCCCTTCATGCCCTCGAAATCGATCGTAACGCCCGAATAAAGGCTTCCGCCGGTTTCGGGAGCTTCGCGCGTAAGCTCCGCGATTATCTGCGCCTCGGCTTTTTTGCGGTTTTCAGCGTT
>JAUZPW010000185.1 GCA_030705725.1 Bacillota bacterium | reverse complement strand
TAGTTTATAAAATGAGGAATAACAATTCCGGGATCATCCAGGTCGTTCGCCCAGCGCTTGACCCATTCCAGGGAAACGCAGCCTTCATAGTTTATTGACCGAAGGGCAAACATCATTTCATCGATCGGAAGATCGCCCTCGCCCATTATGCGGTAACGCGTTTCTCCGTTTTCAAAGACGGAATCCTTAATGTGGACGTATTTAATATAAGCGCCGAGGTTTTCGACGGTTTTGCCGGGCTTTTCGCCCATAAAGCGAAACGGGTGGTGCATATCCCAAAGCGCGGCGACCGAGTCGCTTGCAGCACGGTTTAATAGCTTTGATAAACGCGCCGTGTCCGAATAAACGCCGTTTGTTTCGATTAAAAGCGTTACGCCGTACTTTTCCGCGACCGGAATAAGCCGCCTTAATGAAGAAAGCACCGCTTCATCGTCCACCTCGCCGTCAGGCTGGGGCTTTAAGTCTCCAAGGATCCTGACGTACGGGGTATGGAGCTTTGCGGCCAGCTTTATGTACTGGACGATTTCACGTTCGTTTTCCTCAGCCTTGTCGGCGTATTTCAAACAGCAGCCCGAAGAAAGGCAGGGGATCGAGATGCGAAGGGATGAAAGCTTCTGAAGCGTCGCGGGAAGCTCACCGTCCTGGAAGGGCGGGGCTTTAACGGCAAAAATCTCATCGCCCAGTCCGCGGATTTCAATTCCGTCGAAACCAAGATCCTTTGCCATCGAATAAATATCAGGCCACGAGAAATCGGGACATCCGATGGTGGAAAATGCTAATTTCATAAAAACAATCCTCCAAAACAATTGATACGAAAAAACGCTTCCGTCCACATGCCTGTCAGGCAAGAGACGAAAGCGCAAACTTCCGCGGTACCACTCTAATTGGTATAAAAATACCCTCTTTAAGGCATCAATCCGAAAGACGAATGCCCTCTCGTTATAACGGTGAGAAATCCGGTCATTCCTAATTGTCAATTAAGACGTTCAGATAACTGCTCAAGGGTGAGTATTAAGCCCGCTTCGCACGCTGTCTTTCAGCAACCGACAGCTCTCTTTGGCACGTTTTACGCAGGCTATTCTCCCTGTCAACGCATTTATAAAATATAAATTTATGATATGTTATCAAATTCCTATCCCTTTGTCAAGCGTAAAAAGTTCTCTTAAAAACTATGTAAAAGGTCTTCTTAAAAATTAAATGCGGGTATTTGAGATAAACAATATTGTGATATAATACTTTCTGGCTCATTATGTAGAAAGGCGGTGCAGAATGAATACTTCTGCAAATGATCTTAAAATCATTGCGAATAAAATAAGGTATTATGCTCTGGAAGGCATTTATAACGCCCAGTCGGGCCATCCAGGAGGCTCGATGTCAATGGCGGAAATTATGTCGGTTCTGTTTTTCAACGAATTAAGGATCGACCCCGAAAATCCGAAAAAACCGGATAGAGACAGGTTTGTGCTTTCAAAGGGGCATGCGGCGCCCGGATATTACGCGGCACTAGCGCTGAGAGGCTTTTTTCCAGTGGGTGAGCTTAAAAACCTGCGCAAAATTGATTCGCCGCTTCAGGGGCATCCCGATATGAAAAAGGTAAACGGGGTCGACATGTCCACCGGTTCTTTGGGACAGGGCATTTCGTCCGCCGTCGGCATGGCTCTTTACGGCAAAACGAACCGGAAGGATTACAGGGTTTACACGCTTACGGGCGACGGTGAAATCGAGGAAGGCCAGGTGTGGGAGGCGGCAATGGCGGCCGGTCATTACAAGCTCTCAAATTTGACGGTTTTTGTTGATAATAATAACCTGCAGATAGACGGCAAAGTATCAGAGGTAATGTCCGTTTATCCGATAGCCGAAAAATTCCGTGCGTTCGGTTTTTACACTCAGGAGATAAACGGCAACGACATTGAAGAGATTTTAAGAGCGCTCGAAAATTGCAGAATGCAAAGCGAAAGACCAAACGCCGTAATATGCAAAACCGTAAAGGGAAAAGGAATATCTTTTATGGAAAATCAGCAAAAATGGCACGGCGCGGCGCCTAACGAAGAGCTTTACGTTAAAGCGTCGGCCGAGCTCGAAGCGGCGATTACGGGACTGGGAGGTGCTTTATAATGGCCTCGACAAGAGAAGCATACGGCAAGGCTCTTGAAGCTCTTGGCGACAAATATGATTTTTATGTGTTCGACGCGGATTTGTCCGAAGCTACCAAAACAAACCTTTTTGCCAAAAAATTTCCCGAACGTTTCTTTGAAGCGGGCATTGCGGAAAGCAACCTGATGGGAATGGCGGCGGGCTTCGCGGCATGCGGCGCAACGGTATTTGCGAGCACGTTCGCAATGTTTTCGGCAGGCCGCGCTTACGAGCAGATAAGAAATTCAATCGCCTACCCAAACCTGAACGTGAAGATAGCCGCGACGCACGCCGGCGTTCTTATCGGGCCCGACGGAGGCTCTCATCAGTGTATCGAGGATTTATCCTTAATGCGCACAATCCCCAATATGACGGTTTTGTGTCCTTCCGACGCGGCGCAGGCTATGTCGTGCGTCGAAGAGGCGCTTAAATATCAGGGACCTGTTTACCTTCGTTTCGGAAGGAACTCAAGCCCCGACATTTATAAAAACGACGTTAAATTCACTATAGGAAAAGGGTTTGAACTGAAAGGCGGCAAAGACGGAACGATTATAGCCGTGGGCGATATGGTTTACGAGGCGCTTCTGGCTTCGGAAGAACTCGAAAAAAGCGGATTCAGCGTAAGGGTTATCGATATGCCGTCAATTAAGCCGATCGACGAGGAGCTGATCGTTAAAGCCGCAAAGGAAACGGGCTTTATTGTTACGGCTGAGGACCACAACATAATCGGGGGGCTCGGCAGCGCCGTATGCGAGGTGACGTCGCAGTATTGTCCTGTTCAGGTCGTACGCGTCGGGGTTAAGGATAAGTTCGGAAGGTCGGGCTCTAAAGCAGAGCTTGCAGAATGTTACGGATTAAACAGCAAAGCAATCGTAACGGCGTTTTGCGATCGCGAAAAGGATTAAAATTACAAAAAATTATACGGCAGACTTTATTAAGTCTGCCGTTTTTATTTTTCGCGAATAAAGCTATGAATTGAGGAAAGAATACAAACTCAGAAATTTGTTTATATTCAAATAGAAGAGAGGAAATTTCAATGGACAGATTTGCTTTAGTGCTTGTTATTGTTGGAGCTATTATTTGGGGAGCGGTCGGCGTTTTCGGAGCAAACCCGATGGCTTGGATAACAAACGGCACGATGTCGGCATTCAGCAGAGTTATTTATACGATAATCGGTCTCTGCGGACTCTGGTGTGTCAGGTTTCTTTTCCGCGAGCGAATTATATCCCCAAGTAAGCACCATGATTAGGATTCCCGAAAAAAGCAGCATGTAAAAAATGCATGCTGCTTTTTTCAGGCTGAATTTTTATGCTGACATTGCTTAAAAATTTGAATTGCTTTTGTCCGGAGCATGCGGGGCTAAGGGATATTTTGATTGCAGGGGATAAAATATTGAAAATTATCCCGCCGTGTGAGGCTGAGCTTAAGGATTCAGGCCTCATAGGCAGAACTGTGCTTTGCGACGGACTAAACGCTTTTCCGGGGCTTATCGACCAGCACATTCATATTACGGGCGGCGGCGGGGAACACGGTTTTTCAGAGCACGTAACCGAAATACACATATACGATATAATAAACGCGGGCGTCTCGACCGTCGCAGGGCTTTTGGGGGCTGACGGTGTTACCAGAAGCCTTGAAGCACTTTTTGCCAAAGCAAAAACCCTTGAAGAACTGGGACTCAGCACTTATATATATTCCGGCAGCTACGCGATGCCTCCCGTCAGCTTTACCGGCAGCGTTCTCAGGGACATTATACTGATCGACAAGGTAATAGGCGCGGGAGAAATCGCAATATCGGATCACCGTTCGTCACAGCCCGATCTGCCTGATATGATGAAGCTTGCGTCGGAGGTTCACCTCGGGGGGATGATCAGCGGAAAAGCGGGCGTTTTGCATATTCATGTCGGAGACGGGAAAAAAGGGCTTGAGCCTCTTGTTAAGATTTTGGATGAATCAGATCTTCCGATCGGGATGTTTGTTCCGACACACTTGAACCGGAACCCGGAGCTTTTCAGACAGGCGACGGAATACTGCCGTTCAGGCGGGAATATTGATCTTACAGCTGGCGAAAAAGCCGGCTTGCCG
>JAUZPW010000184.1 GCA_030705725.1 Bacillota bacterium | reverse complement strand
TTCCCTTCGATTTCAGGGCCTGTGAATTTACTCTTGCCCTTTTCAACCAGGGCCAGAATGTCGTCATCCGTGTCCTTCAGGGTTTTTACCCACTGGATTCCGTCAACTATCAGGCGGGAGGAAAGCAAAAGCGAGCAGATTACAAGCTCCTTGACGGCGTTAGCGTTGGCGCCGGGAGTATTGAAAACAACGATTCCGCGTTTTGAGCATTCTTCGATCGGAATATTGTTTACGCCCGCGCCCGCGCGACCAATGCATCTGACGCTCGACGGTATTTCTATTTTTTTAAGGTCCGCAGAACGGACAAGTATCGCGTCCGGGTTTTCAACGTCTTCGCCCCATTCGATACCATGCTGCGTAAGGAGATCGGTGCCGACTGGCGAGATTTTATTATACAGCCTGACTTTATACATAAACAAAAACCTCTGTTTCTTAATGGTTGGCAGCTTCAAACCGCCTTATAAACGCGGCGAGCTCTTTAACTCCCTCGACAGGCATCGCGTTATATATGGAAGCGCGCATTCCGCCGACGGCGCGATGGCCTTTCAGGTTCACCATGCCGAGTTCGGCCGCTTCCTTGACAAATTTAGCGTTAAGTTCTTCGGATGATGTTTTAAATGTTACGTTCATTATTGAACGGCTGTTTTTCTCCGCCGTAGTTGTAAACATCGGGCACTCGTCGAGCGCGCCGTACAGTATTTTCGCCTTTTCGCGGTTTATTTTCTGCATGCCCTCGAGCCCGCCGACTTTTTTGAGCCAGTCGAGAACAAGTCCGTGGACGTAAACGGCATAAGTCGTCGGAGTATTGTACATCGATTCTCCCTTTATCATGGCGTCGTAGTCAAGCATTGTCGGAGTTATGGGCAGGGCGTGGCCCGCAAGGTCTTTGCGGATAATAACGGTCGTAAGACCGGCAGGCCCCATATTTTTCTGCGCTCCGGCATAGATCAGGGCAAATTTCTTTACGTCGACGGGTTCGGAGAGAATACAGGAGGACATATCTGCGACAAGAGGGACATCCCCGGTATCGGGGATGTAATCCCAAAGCGTGCCGTAAATCGTGTTGTTAAAGCATAAATGAAAATAGGAGGCGTCTTTATTGAGCTTTAGCTCGGACTGCCTCGGTATACGCGCAAAGTTTTCGGCTTCTCCGCTGAAAGCGAGGTTGGCGGTCCCGTACTTTTTCGCTTCGGAATACGCTTTTTTGGCAAAACTGCCGGTTACGGCGTAGTCCGCCGCGCGGCCATCCTTAAGTGCCATCAGGTTAAGCGGCACCGCCGCAAACTGCGTCGTCGCTCCGCCCTGCAAAAACAGAACTTCGTAGTTATCGGGGATAGACATTATTTCGCGAAGCTTACGCCGCGCGTCTTCAAAAATCTCTATATATACTTTAGATCGGTGGCTCATCTCCATTACAGACATTCCGCTGCCTCTGTAATTTGTCATCTCGGAGGCGCAGGTTTCAAGCACCTCAAGAGGAAGCATGGAAGGACCGGGAGAAAAATTGTAAACTCTTTTTTCGCTCATGGATTTACAGCACCTTTCCAAAATATAAATTTGTGCACATTTTACGTCTTGGTCGCGGGTGTTACATAGAATTTGGTTATTGTGTTTAACCGTCCGACCGTATTATAATAACTATATTATTATATATAATAGCCATATTCGGGGCAGTGTCAAGTGCCGTAGTTAACGAACAGCAGTCTAATCGGTAAGAAACAGCGGGAGGCTAACATGAAAATAGAAAAGATTAAAGAAATATTGAACGCAAAGGTAATATGCGGAGATGAGTACCTCGACAGAGAGGTATACTCCGCCTGCGGATCCGACCTCATGAGCGACGTGCTGGCCTTTGTAAAGGAACAGGGGGTTTTGCTGACGGGGCTTTTAAACCCGCAGGCAATCAGAACCGCCGAGATGATGGACATAATATGCGTCGTTTTCGTACGCGGAAAATCGCCGGATGAAACGATGAAGAAGCTTGCCGACGAGCATCAGCTCACGGTACTTTGCACGGAACATCCTATGTACCAGGCTTGCGGCTTGCTCTATAAAAACGGGCTCTGCGGGAAGGAATGAACATTCATGCCTGAACCGTTAAGGCTTACTTACAGGGTTGATGGAGAGGATTTCGCCGCGGCGGGCAGTGCTTCCGGCGAGGTAAAACGTCTGCTTAAGCAGCTGGGGCTGGATTCTGATATTATTAGGCGGGTTTCGATCTGCATGTACGAGGGCGAGATTAACATGGTGCTTCACGCGGACGGCGGGGAAGCAACGGTCGAAATCGACGACGAGAAGATTATAATACTGCTAAAGGATAAAGGCCCCGGAATACCGGACGTCGATCTGGCTATGCAGGAGGGATGGTCGACCGCCGGTGAATCCGCAAGAAATCTTGGGTTCGGAGCCGGTATGGGGCTTCCGAACATGAAGAAATACTCTGACGATATGAGGATAGATACGGAGGTAGGGGTTGGGACTACCGTGAAAATGGTTGTTGTTCTTAACGGAGGAAAGAAGGTGTAGGTTTTGGAAACCTATTTTCATTCTGTAATGCTGGACCGCGATAAATGCATGGGCTGCACGACGTGCATCAAGCATTGTCCGACAGAAGCGATACGTGTCAGAAACGGTAAAGCAAGAATAATAAAAGAACGGTGTATCGACTGCGGGCAATGCATCAGGGTATGCCCGCACAGGGCGAAAAAGGCGGTCTGCGATTCCTTTGACAAGCTTTCGGGTTACAAATACAAGGTGGCTTTGCCGGCACCGTCATTTTACGGACAGTTTGCCGGATTAAACGATATTGGCATTATTCTGACGGGCCTTAAAAAAATCGGGTTTGACGATGTGTTCGAGGTCGCCCGGGCAGCCGAGATAATATCCGATATGACACGCAGCTTTATGAAAAAAAAGGATAAGCTTAAATATCCGGCGAT
The DNA here is from genome assembly GCA_030705725.1 of Bacillota bacterium. Lineage (GTDB taxonomy): Bacteria > Bacillota > Clostridia > Oscillospirales > Butyricicoccaceae > UBA6114. The sequence goes on along the minus strand of JAUZPW010000184.1, from coordinate 1,279 downwards.
TTCATCAGCTTGTCCTGCCTGCGTCAGGCTTATTAAAAAACGTTTTCCGCAGCTTATCGGGAATGTTATTCCGCACGCCGCGCCCGTCGACCTGGCCGCTATGATGGCGCGCGAGCAGGCCGTTTCCAAAACCGGACTTGAACCGTCTGAAATCGGCGTTTTCTTTATCACGCCGTGTCCGGCAAAAATGACGGAGACGATTTCGCCCGTCGGTTTGGCGAAAGCTCCGATGGACGGCGCTATATCAATGTCGGAGGTTTACATAAGGCTTTTAAATATTATAAAGGATATTAAAGAGCCCGAAGTACAGGCAACATCGGGGCTGATAGGAATAGGATGGTCTATTTCGGGCGGTGAAGGCTCGGCGCTTCTTAACGAGAAATTTCTTGCCGTCGACGGGATCGAAAACGTTATTAAGGTCCTGGAGGACATCGAGGACGACAAGCTGTCCGAGGTGGAATTCATTGAGCTTAACGCGTGCACTCAGGGCTGTGTGGGCGGATGCCTGACCGTCGAAAATCCTTATGTCGCAAAAACGCGAATACGCAGGCTGATGAAATATCTGCCGGTTTCAAGAAACAAGGTCGGCTCGGACGGCATTCCGGAAGGACTTTCGTGGGAACGCGACCTCGAATATACGCCCATTTGGAAGCTTGACAACAATATGCAGGCGGCGCTTACAAAAATGCAGGAAATAAACCAGTTCTTAAAGGAGCTTCCGGGGCTTGACTGCGGTTCGTGCGGCGCGCCTTCCTGCCGCGCTTTTGCCGAGGACGTGGTTTTAGGCTTCGCTAAGGCGGACGACTGCATTTTCAAAATGCGCGAAAGAGTACAGTATATGTCGGGCACCGGCGACGCGGACGAATATCTCCCGCCGCCTTTCAGGAAAAATAAAGAGGAGGATGACTAGGCTTTGACTGTTAAGGAGCTTCTTGATATTCCGGGCTTCAGGCTATGTGCCGGGGAGCCGGGTTTGGGCAATGAAATTCACGGCATTTATATCGGCGATCTCTTAAGCAGGGTGATAAGCCGGGCAAAACACAGGGGTATCTGGATCACAATTATGACAAACGTAAATGTAGCGGCGGTCGCGCAGCTTGCGGACGTTTCCTGCGTCGTGCTCGCCGAAGACGTCGTTCCGGACCCGCCGCTCGTTGAGCGCTGCAATAATGAAGGAATCCCGCTGATTCGCTCGGAGTTCGACGCCTGCAGCATTGCGCGTCTGATCCCAGAGCTGTGATAAAATGAAGCTCTTTTATGATTTTCATATCCACTCATG
>JAUZPW010000183.1 GCA_030705725.1 Bacillota bacterium | reverse complement strand
TTCTGATGATTTTTCTGGTCGGCGTATTTGAGACGACGATTTTAACAAAGGGCTACCGGTATAGTATACTGGCGGCCCTTTTAAGCGCTGTTATTTTCAGTTACTTTTATTCGAACCCTATATATTCCTTTATGATCGAAAAACCCGGAGACATAATCCTGCTCGCTTTGTTTTTGACCTTCGCCATGATTACAAGCAGACTTGCCACGAAGCTCCAAAAGCAGGCCGATCTTGCCCGCCGGAACGAACGCGCCGCTAAATTCATGTCCGAGGTTACGGAAAGCTTCATAAACGTGTCCGGCGAAGAAAACGTGGTTATTCTCGGGCTCTCACATATATACAGGTACACCGGCTGCGGCTGCTCCGTTTCGTTAACAGACGGCGAAAAGCAGTATTTCCCCGATCAGCCGTACTCCGAAAACTCGCCCTGTCTTCTGCAGCCGCTACGCTCCATGGGAAAAGACCTTGGCACGGTAAAGATTTTTACCGAGAAACCCGCGCTTCCGCCCACCGAGGACCGTATTGCGAGGGTCGTGGTATCGCAGATGGCGCTGGCGCTTGACCGTGAGCTTGTCCGGCGCGATCAGGAAAAAATCCGCATCGCCATGGAGCACGAGCGTGTCAAAAGCAGCCTGCTCCGCGCCATTTCTCACGACCTGCGCACCCCGCTTACCGGAATAGTCGGCGCGAGCGGGCTTTTATGCGACAGCTATGAAAGCCTCGATCCCGAATCCGTGAAAAAGCTTTTGCACGATATAAACGAAGAAGCCCTCTGGCTTGTAAGATTGGTCGAGAATATACTCAATATGACGCGTATAAGCGAGGGAAAGCTCAAAATCCATAAAGATACCGAAGTAGTGGACGATATAGTTAACGAGGCGCTCACCCACGTCCCCGGTCTCGCGTCTTCGGGCCGCCTTTCCCTTGTTCTGCCCGGAAACCTCGTATCCCTTCCGATGGACGGAATACTGATCGTTCAGGTGCTGACAAATCTGCTTGATAACGCCTTAAAACATACAAATGAGGAATCGGAAATAATTTTGAGGGTTTATACCGAAAATAAAGACGCTGTTTTTGAAGTTCAGGACGACGGCCCGGGAATCGACGAGTCTCTTAAAAAAAATATTTTCGAAAGCTTTACGTCCGGCTCCGCAAACGACTCAAGTCACGGCGTCGGGCTCGGCCTGTCCGTCTGCAAAGCCATTGTTGAGGCGCACGGCGGCTTTATCACGGCCGGAAACCTGCCGGGTCACGGAGCGATCTTCCGGTTTACTCTTCCTCTGGACGGAGGCCCTGAAAATGGACAACAATAATATCTGCATACTGCTGATTGAGGACGATAAATATATCCTTAATTTTATAACCGTGTCCTTAAAGTCCAACGGCTACCGCTTTTTCACGGCGGGAAACGGAGCCGGGGGGCTGGCCCTGCTTCAGGCGAATAACCCCGACCTGGTCCTTCTCGACCTCGGCCTGCCCGATATGGACGGCATCGAGGTAATCCGCCGCATCCGGCAGCTTTCCGAAATACCGGTTATGATTATTTCGGCCCGGGGCCAGGAGCAGGATAAAATCACGGCGCTTGACGCGGGCGCCGACGATTATATCACGAAGCCGTTTTCGATGGGCGAGCTCCTCGCCAGAATCCGTGTTTTTGAAAGAAAGCGCAAAAAAGAACAGTCGATGGGTAACTCGGAGGAATTTGTCTGCGATTACCTTACGGTGAATTACGAAAAGGGCCGCGTTTTCGCCGACGGCGCGGAAGTGCACCTGACGCCGATAGAATATAAGCTTTTGGTTCTGCTGATCGCAAACCGCGGAAAAGTGCTTACGCACAACACAATATCCAAGGAGGTCTGGGGTTACGGTGAAACCGGGGAGCCCCAGTCGATACGCGTTTATATGGCGAGCCTTCGCCGTAAAATCGAAAAAAACAGCGCCCAGCCGAGATTTATTATTACAAAAGTCGGAGTAGGCTACCGCTTTGCGGATGAATAATAATCGTTAAAAAAGGGGCGGTTTTATGCGGTTATTTATAGCCGTTTGTTTTGATGATAATGTAAAAGACAGCCTTTGCGAAACAATAAGCACCCTGAATAAGCATTTGGCAGGCGGCAGCGCGACGCGGCGCGAAAACCTTCATCTGACGCTGGTCTTTATCGGTGAAACCACCCGGGCCGAGGCCGTCAAAAAAGCGATGAATGAAATCGAAGCGTGTAAATTTAGTCTCAATATCGGGGGTTTAGGCAGTTTCCGTCAGAAAGACGGCCGGATTTACTGGATAGGCGTCGAAAAAAGCGATGCCCTGCTTGCTTTATACAGCCGGCTTAAAAACTCGCTCTGTGCCCTCGGCTTCAAGCTCGAGTCCCGCCCCTACGAGCCTCACCTCACTCTTTTTCGCCGGGCTGTACCCGGGCAGGGGTTCGATGAAAGAAGCTTTGTCGTAAAAGATATAAAAACACCGGTTTCAAAAATCAGCCTGATGAAATCCGAGCGTATAAACGGCAGGCTTGTGTATACGGAAATATATAAAAAGGAATTAAGCTGATGAATATTCAGATCTTCGGGAAATCAAAATGCTTCGACACAAAAAAGGCCGAACGTTACTTCAAGGAGCGGAGGATTCCGTTTCAGCCGATCGACCTTCCCAAAAAGGGCATGAGCCGCGGCGAGCTCCAGAGCGTGAAAAACGCCGTCGGTGGCCTCGAGGCGCTGATCGACAAAAACTCCGCCGAAGCCCCCCTTGTACTGTATCTCGCTTATGAAGCCGATAAGGAGGAAAAACTTCTCGAATGCCCCGCGCTGATAAAAACGCCGGTGGTGCGAAACGGCAGACAGGCTACAGTCGGCTATAAGCCCGAGATTTGGGAAACGTGGAAGTAAACTAAGCCCTGCAAGCCTTCATGCCTTTGCCGGTTTAATATCCGGCGGGGCTTATTTTTTGACCGGCAAAGCCGGAGGATCGGAGTCGTTAATGGATCTATTAAAAACCCTTTCGGAAGAATTCTCGATAAAACCCGCCAATGCCGAAAACATTATCTCGCTCATCGACGGCGGGAATACAATCCCTTTTATCGCCCGTTACCGCAAGGAAATGACGGGCTCCTGCGACGATCAGGTTCTGCATGAGTTTTCCCTCCGCCTGCAATATTTGCGGAATCTCGATAAACGGAAAAAAGAAATTGCGGAAAGCATAGCCTCCCAGGGCAAAATGACCGAAGAGCTTGCCCGGGCCGTAGAAAACGCGCAGACTCTCACCGAGGCGGAGGATATTTACCGCCCGTTCAGACCAAAAAGGCGCACGCGCGCGACGATCGCCGAAGAAAAAGGCCTTCGCCCGCTTGCCGAAACGCTGCTCCGTCAGGACAAAAAAAGCGAAGCTCCAAAAGAGCTCGCCGCCGCGTTTATAGACCCGGAGAAGGGCGTTAATACATTGGAGGAAGCCCTGACGGGCGCTCAGGACATAATAGCCGAGATAATTTCAGACGACGCCGAAACAAGGAAAAAGCTGCGCGCGCTTATGAAGAAAGACGGCTCAGTGCAGTCGAAAGCCGCAAAAAAGCAAAACCCGGTATATCAGATGTACTATGACTACGCAGAACCTGTCTCGAAAATCCCCGGCCACAGAATACTCGCCATAAACCGCGGCGAACGCGAGGAAGCGCTTAAGGTCTCGATCCTGCTTAACGAAGCCGGAGCGCTTTCGATAGTAAACGCAGCCTTCGTAAAAGACGAAGCTCCGGCGTCGTCCATCGTCAAAGACGCCGGGAAGGACGCATGGGAGCGCCTCATTTATCCGTCCGTTGAGCGCGAGGTCAGATCCGAGCTCACCGAAAAAGCCGTCTCACAGGCGATAAACCTGTTTGCCATGAACTTAAGGCCGCTTCTTCTTACCCCGCCTCTAAAGGGCAGGGTAACGCTGGGCTTGGATCCCGCCTACCGCACCGGCTGCAAAATCGCCGTCGTCGACGAAACCGGAAAGGTGCTCGATACAACGGTCGTGTATCCCACGCCGCCTCAGAGCAAAACCGAGGAAGCAAAAAAAGAACTCACGCGCTTAATAAATAAACACGGCGTAACGGCGATATCAATCGGAAACGGCACCGCTTCAAAGGAATCCGAGATATTCGTCGCGGAACTTATAAAGGAGCTTGGCGCTCCCGTCGGCTACATGATGGTAAACGAGGCTGGTGCGTCCGTCTATTCCGCGTCAAAGCTCGCGGC
>JAUZPW010000182.1 GCA_030705725.1 Bacillota bacterium | reverse complement strand
GACGTGTAGTGGTCAGGCAGCCTGTCAATGAAATCGTCCAGATCGGCACCAAAGCCCTTCCTGCTAAACATCCTACCGGTGTGTTCCGTTACCCGCTCCGCGGTCTTGTAACATCAAACTACGGCTATCGTCACGGCGAATTCCATACCGGCGTCGATTTCGCGGCTCCTATCGGACCGAAGATCGCGGCGGCCGACGGCGGAAGGGTAGTGTTCGCCGGGAGAAAAGGCAATTATGGAAAATGCATTATCATAAGCCACGGAAACGGTATCGAAACTTTGTACGGCCACTGCAGCGCGCTGCTTGTAACGTCCGGGCAAGAAGTCGGCAAAGGCGAAATTATCGCCAGAGTCGGCAGCACAGGCAGAAGCACCGGCCCGCATTGCCACTTTGAAGTCCGCATATCGGGAAACCATGTAAGCCCGTGGAAGTTTCTGAGATAAGCGGATATAAAAAAGGGGCTGTTGCAAAACTCCCTAGCAAGAAAATAATGCACAAAAATGCGCCTTGATTTGGCTCCTAAAAGCCATTTCAAAGCGCATTTTTCTACTTGCCGGCTATTTTTTTTGCGATTTGCTATTACAAATTCGTTTTGCAACAGCCTCTTTTTACTTTTTAACAGAAAAAGCCCTGAGAGAATTGAGAACGGCTAAAAGCGCTACTCCTACGTCGGCAAAAATGGCGGCCCACATGGCGGCGATGCCCAAAGCGCTTAAAAGCAGCACGGCGGCCTTGACGGCGAGCGCAAAAACAATATTCTGCCTGACGAGCCTGTTTACCCGTTTTGCTATCTTGACGGCTTTCGCGAGATCGGATGGCCGGTCGTACATAAGGACGATGTCAGATGCTTCCATGGCAGCGTCGGAGCTTACTTTTCCCATAGACACTCCGACGTCCGACCTTGCGAGCACGGGCGCGTCGTTGATTCCGTCGCCCACAAAGGCAAGCTTTTTGTCTTTAGGCAGGGCGGATTGCAGCTTTTCAACTATTTTAACCTTTTCGTCGGGCAAAAGCTCAAAGTAAACGTCCCGCTCATCGATATTAAGCTCCCCTGCCGCGGCCGCCGCCGCGGATTTTTTATCCCCGGTAAGCAAAGCCACGTTTTTGATTCCAAGCCCTTTAATATCGGCGACGGCCTGCCTCGCGTCGTCCTTCAATTCGTCTTTGATGCTTATCGCTCCCGCGAAACGCCCGTCTATCGCGACGTATACCGCGGCGCCGTCCCGGCGCTCGATATTGTCCACGCCGTGTTTTCCGAGCCACCTGTCGTTTCCCGCCAAAACCTCTTTTCCGTCTAGGCGTATGTAAACGCCGAAGCCTGGGATCTCGCTGCAGCTTTCAATGCGGCTTTTGTCTGTGTCCCTTCCGTAAGCGTCTAAAATCGAGCGCCCTATGGGATGATAAGAGCTGCTTTCGGCGTATGCCGCCGCCGTCAGAACCTCTTCTTTTGAAAACCCGCCTGAAGGCTCTATTGCCGCGACCTTAAACATGCCCTTCGTCAGTGTGCCCGTTTTATCAAATACGACCGTGTCGAGCTTCGTCAAGGCCTGCAAAAAGCCGGAGCCCTTTATAAGTATGCCGTTTTTCGAGGCGCAGCCCAACCCGGCGAAAAACCCCAGCGGTACAGAAATGACAATCGCACACGGACAGGAAACCACGAGGAAAATAAGCGCCCGGTAGAGCCAGACCTTAAACTGCGCGCCGGGCAAAAGTAAAGGCGGCAAAACGGCAAGCGCGGCCGCCAGAGCGACGACCACTGGCGTGTATATTTCGGCGAACGCCGAAATAAAATTTTCCGTTTTTGATTTGGCGCTCTGCGCGTTTTCGACAAGCGCCATAATTTTATACACCGTGGAATCCGAGTAAACGCTTTTAACTCTGACACTGATTGTTCCCGTTTGGTTAATGCTTCCCGAAGTGATCTCGTCCCCCGGCATAACCGCCACTGGCAGCGATTCCCCCGTAAGCGCCGACGCGTCGAGCGACGTCTCCCCGTCCACGATTACCCCGTCGAGCGGCACTTTCTCAAACGGCTTCACTATAATAATATCGTTAACAGCTGCCTCCTCCGGCTTCACGCGTTTTTCGGCGCCGTCTTTTATAAGGTTTGCATAGTCGGGCCGCATATCCATAAGTCCGGCAATTGATTCTCTTGACCTTAGGACGGCACGTTCCTGAAAAAACTCGCCTATCTGGAAAAGCAGCATAACAGCCGCGCCCTCCGAAAATTTGCCTATTGCGAAAGCCCCGACGGTAGCAACCGACATAAGAAAATTCTCGTCAAAAATCCGCCCGTGGAATATGTTTTTTAACGCCTTCTCCAGCACCTCGTATCCCGAAAGAAGATAAGCCGCAATAAAGAAAGCGCCCGATATTGCCGGGCTAAAAGAGCCCGCGAATTCAAGAGCCAGGCCGGTCAAAAACAACAGACCCGATAAAAAAACAGTAAGTATCATTTTTTCACCTTTTATATAATAAGTTAATAGTGCTCCACGTGATTTAATGTCTGCTCAATAATCTGCCTGATGTGGTCGTCATGCAGGCTGTAAAAAATGTTTTTCCCCTCCCTGCGCGACCTGACAATCCTGTACGCTTTCATAAGGCTCAGCTGATGTGAGACGGCCGACTGGCTCATGCCTATATTTTCCGCGATTGAACACACGTTCAGCTCGGAATTAAAGATGGTGCTTGCTATCTGAATGCGCGTCTCGTCGCCGAGAACCCTGAAAATGTTCGCCGCCGCTTCTAGCGACGCCCTGCAGTGAACTTCGCTTTCCCCTTTCAGAATCTCGCTCCCTTTCATATGATCATATGAATAACTGTTCATATGTAGTATAAAATTAACGGGGGCTGATGTCAACCCCCGAAAACCGAATTTTTATAAAAGCGGAGAAAAAAGCTTCAGCACTGAACGGAACGCGTGCTTATAAAACGGTATTTTTTCAATCTGATCAATAGAAATCTCCCTGCAATCCGGAAGCAAGCCCAATATGTCCTGCTTGACCTTGTCCGCCACCGAGGAAAAATAAAAAGCGGTGCAGCACTCAAAATGCAGGTACAGGCTTCGGAAATCCATGTTGGCGCTACCGACAATGGCGGCTTTATCGTCGCAAACGAACATTTTTGAATGTACAAATCCGGGCTTGTACTCGTAAATTTTAACTCCGGCGTTTACAAGCTGCGGATAGTATGACTGCGTGATAATAAAAATCGTTTTTTTGTCCGGAATTCCGGGGCAAACGATTCTCACGTCCACCCCCGAACGCGACGCCATGCAAAGGGCTGTTATAACCTCGTTGTCGAGAATCAGATAAGGCGTCGTAATATAAAGGTATTTTGTCGCCTGATTAATCATCGTCAGATAAGCCGTCTCGGCGACGTTGCAGTCGTCAAGCGGCTGATCCGAAAAAGGCTGAACAAACCCGTCCGTCTTTAATTTTTGAGTCTGTAAAGGAACGCACTCCTCAAGATTGATTTTCTCCCCCGTTGTAAACTGCCAAAGCTCGGCGAAAATGCGGGTCATCCCGGCGGTTGCGTCTCCGCGCACCAGAATCGCCGTATCCTTCCAGTATCCGTATTTTCTTCTTTTGTTTATATATTCGTCGGCAAGGTTGTTGCCGCCCATAATGCCGATATATCCGTCGACTACGCAGATTTTTCTGTGGTCACGGCTGTTGATAAAAGCGTCCAGCCTCGGTTTCAGCCGGTTAAACACCTGCACCCTGATCCCGAATTTCCGGAGCGTCTCTGGGTAATCACTGGGTAGAGTAAGGCTGCATCCCATATCGTCGTAAATGAGCCTGACGTCGACGCCCTGCCTTGTTTTCTCCTTGAGCACATCCAGTATCGAGTTCCACATAACACCGGGTGAAATGATAAAATATTCGAGGTAAATGAATCGCCGCGCTTTTTTTAGCTCGCTCATCATGCTCTTATACATAGCCTCGCCCGTGGGAAAATACTCGCATTCCGTATTCGTATAAAGAGGCGCCGAGGCAACGTTCGCGATAAATTCCGCCTGCCTGCCAAGTGCGGGGTCAAAGCTTTTCAGCCTTTCCGTATGGGTTTTGTCGGTCGGGTGAATGCAAAACAGAGGGCTGCCGTATACGTCGTTCAGTTTTTTTCTGGTTTCGCGGCTGATGCGCCTGCCGCCCCATAAAAAATAGAATACTCCCCCGAAAACGGGAAGGATAAGTATAACGACCGCCCACATAAGCTTAAAAGACGGATT
>JAUZPW010000181.1 GCA_030705725.1 Bacillota bacterium | reverse complement strand
CGGCGTCTGTCAGGTGTTTTTTTCCGTTATCAGCCGCGTCGGATGCAGTCTTTGCCTCGCCGGCGGAAGCATAGCCGCCGCCGTTATAGCCCGCAAGTTCCGTAAGGTTGACTAACGAGCCCGTAAAAGCGTCCACAACATATTCAGCGTCGTTTACCGGCGTGTATTGGAGATATGCGGTTTTGTCGTCGCCGCCGCGCCGAGCATAGGCGAGCTTCATTTTGACGGTTGAAAAAAGAGTTTTCGACGCCGAGGAGGACGGAACCGCTTTATCGGGAGTTTTAAAGCCGCCGTAATCCTGCGCGTCGTCGCTTCTGTAGAAGCTTTTGACGGTATGGGTGTTGAAATCGATTGTTAAGCTGACGCGGACAGGGGTTTTCACGCTGTTTATCAGCAGGCTTCCGTTAAGGTAATAGTCGTCGCCCTTGCTCCTTAAAAGCCTCAGCGGCTCGCCGCTGCCGTCGAAGGAGACGGACTCGGTTTTTGCGTCCAGTATGCGGCTTAAAACGTCCGCGGCGATTTTCTCCGCCTGTTCTTTCGTAAACTCGGGGAATTTAAGCAGGCTTCCTGAATACGGCTCGCTGCTGCCGGAATCCGAATAATAGTTGAAACTGGCTATTTTGCCGGTTTCGCTGGCACAGACATTAAGGTTTTCGCCGTCGCCGGTCCATGAAAGCGACCAAAGGCTGTGTGTGCCGGTATCGTTCAGCTCGCCGCTGAAATCAGTATAGCTGTCTTTGACGTCAAGGAGATTTTTAACCTTCAAAGTAACGGCCTCGAGCTGCTTATCCACCCCGGCCTCCTCGGCAAGGGCCGGCAGCGTAAACATGAACATCATTGACAGTACAAGGATCATTGAAATAAATTTTTTCAAAGTAACACTTCCAATCCCGTAATTTATTGGATTTGACGGAACAGGCTGGAAAATGTTCCTCATGTAAAAAATGATTATTTCTGTTTAAAATGCAACGGGCCGCGCTCTTGCGCAGCCTATGCAACAGGTATGAAAGAAAAAGGAATAAGAAATTCTAGCAGTTGTTCTCGGTAACTGCATAAATAATTATAATATTGTAAATTATATCGTACAAGAGCAAAATTACGAGATTTATCTGCGCGAAAAATACTATAATTTGTAGTTTTTATACAAATCTGATTCCTGAGCGCCCCTAAAGCAGATTTTTTAAGGAAAAAGTTATTAAGCATTTACAAATAGTTCCGCTTGTGTTAGAATAACTACGCTTAAGCCCCTTTGCTTAGTATTAAGGAGAAAGTCCCGTTTAACGGGAGATTTCACCCGCCTTATACCCGGCTTGCAGGGCATATATGTATCGGAGGTGAAAAAAGTGATATTAAAGGAAAAAAAGGCGGAGGTTATTAGCCTTAACCGCACTCACGAGAACGACACCGGCTCGCCTGAAGTGCAGGTCGCCATTTTGACGGCTCGTATTAACGAGCTTACGGAGCATCTTAAGGTTCACAAGAAAGACAACCATTCGAGAACCGGCCTGTTTAAGATGATCGGGCATCGCCGCTCACTGCTTAATTATCTGCAGAAAAAAGATGTGGAGCGTTACCGCGCCCTAATAGCGAAGCTTGGTATCCGCAAGTAAAAAGCAGGGGGTGCGTATTACAGCACCCCCTTAAATCATTTAAATTTTCCCGGGAGGACACCTCTTTAGCAGTTGAAATTGCTTCCGAGCTTATCGGGGACAATTTCAAATGCTAAAAGCATGGTATCCGCCCGCAAATTAAAATTAAAAGGTGGATAAAATTTATGAAGTTTATCGAATTTCCCAAAGCAAAGAATTATGAAACGACGCTTGCCGGAAGAAAGCTCATTATCGAAACGGGCAAAATGGCCGGGCTCGCGAACGGATCGTGCCTTGTACGCTACGGCGATACGGTTGTGCTGGTAACGGCCACGGCTTCGAAGGCGCCGCGCGACGGCATAGACTTTTTCCCGCTTTCGGTTGATTTTGAAGAGAGGCTTTATTCCGTCGGAAGAATCCCGGGAAGCTTTATGCGCCGCGAAGGCAGGCCGTCTGAAAAAGCCATACTTGCCTCGAGGCTTATAGACCGCCCGATAAGGCCGCTGTTCCCGAAGGACATGAGAAACGACGTTGCCATTGCGGCGACCGTTTTATCGGTTGAAAACGACAACCTGCCCGAAATTGCCGCCATGATAGGCGCGTCCGTCTCGCTTTCGATTTCGGACATCCCCTGGGGAGGCCCGATCGGAGGCGTCGTCGTCGGATATGTCGACGGGAAATACGTTATAAACCCGACCTCTGCCGAGCGCGAGAAGAGCCAGATGCACGTTACGGTGGCGGGCACGAAGGATAAAATCGCAATGATCGAGGCGGGCGCCGACCAGGTTCCCGAAGACATCATGCTCGGCGGCATTCTGGCCGCGCACGAGGAAATCAAGAAGCTCGCGCTGTTTATTGAAAATATCAAAAATGAGATCGGGCTTGCGAAATTCTCCTATGTATCGAACGAAGTCAGCGCGGAAATGTACGAGGACGTCAAGGCTTACGCGCTTGAAAACGTGAAGCAGTGCCTCGACACGGACGACAAAAAGGTGCGCGACGCGAGGCTCGACGTGCTCATGAAGGACATCAAGGAGCATTTTGCCGAGAAATATCCCGATCAGGGCAAGGCGTTCGACGATTGCCTCTACAAGCTTCAGAAATATGTCGTCCGCCGCTGGATCCTCGACGAGGGCAAACGCGTCGACGGACGCGCGCTGGACGAAGTCAGGCCGCTGGGCGCAGAAGTGGGAGTGCTTCCGCGTACGCACGGCACGGGGCTCTTTACAAGAGGGCAGACCCAGGTGCTGACCGTTGTGACGCTGGGAACGATGCGCGACTCGCAGGAGCTTGACACTATTTACGAAGAAGAAAACAAGCGCTATATGCACCACTACAATTTCCCGTCCTACTCGGTGGGCGAAGCAAAGCCGTCAAGAGGCCCCGGCAGGCGTGAAATAGGCCACGGCGCGCTCGCAGAACGCGCGCTTGAGCCGGTAATTCCTTCGGTCGAGGAATTCCCGTATTCCTTAAGGCTCGTTTCCGAGGTTCTTTCCTCGAACGGCTCGACCTCGCAGGGCTCTGTATGCGGCTCGACGCTCGCGCTGATGGACGCCGGGGTGCCGATCAAAGCGCCCGTCGCCGGTATTTCCTGCGGCCTTGTGACCGAGGGCGACCGTTACGTCACCTTTACCGATATTCAGGGACTTGAGGATTTCTTCGGAGATATGGATTTCAAGGTTGCCGGAACCAAAAAAGGAATCACCGCCATACAGATGGATATTAAAATAGACGGGCTGACCCCGCAAATCATAAAGGAAGCGTTTGAAAGAACCAGAATCGCGCGCTTGCAGATCCTCGACGAGGTAATGCTCAAGTGCATCGCAGAGCCGCGCGCGGAGCTTTCGGAATATGCGCCCAAGATGATCCGGATCATGATTGACCCGGATAAGATTAGAGATGTTATCGGCAAGGGCGGCTCGGTCATCCAGAAAATCACCGCGGACACCAACACGAAGATAGATATTGAGGACGACGGCTCCGTTTGCATCGCCGCCATCAATCAGGCGGACGGCGAGAGAGCTAAGAAAATAATCGAAGCCATTACGAAAGACCCGAAAATCGGCGAGATTTACGAGGGAAAAGTAACGCGTATCATGACTTTCGGCGCGTTCGTTGAATTTGCGCCGGGCAAAGAGGGAATGATACACATATCCAAGCTCGAGAACCACCGCGTGGCGAAGGTCGAGGACGTTCTCAAGATAGGCGACACGACGCCCGTCAAGATTATCGAGATCGACGAAAAGGGAAGAATAAACCTTTCGAGAAAAGACGCAATAAACGAGCTTGAGGAGAAAAAAGCCCCGCAGGCGTAAAATTACAAATAAACGGGGGCGGCATTTAATGTTGCCCCCGTTTTTCTTTTAGGAGTGGAGCCATGATTGAAAAATATACGCTGCCGAACGGAGTCAGAATTGTCGCAGAGAAGCTGCCGCACGTAAGATCGGTATCCGTCGGAATCTGGGTTGAGAGCGGGTCGCGCCACGAACCGGAGGAACTAAACGGCATTTCACATTTTATCGAGCATATGGTGTTTAAGGGAACGAAAACGAGATCCGCCTCAGAAATCGCCTACACCATGGATTCCATCGGCGGTCAGGTCAACGCCTTTACCACGAAGGAACACACGAGCTTTTATCTTAAAACGCT
>JAUZPW010000180.1 GCA_030705725.1 Bacillota bacterium | reverse complement strand
TGCCCGTGTCTAACCGGCCCATTATATCCGCGATTTCCCGACTCACAGCCTCGGCCGTCCGCTTTTCGCTGTAAACGTCTCCAGCCCCGTCGTGGACTTGCTCCCATACGCGCGTATAATCCTCGTCGGGTTCGTCCGTAAAAATTGAGCCCGTATATTCTTTTTCCTTGTCAATCGTGTTCGTTCCGTTATTGCTTTCGCCGTATTTGTTATCTGATGGTTTCAAAAAATCGCACCTCGTTTTTATTATATCATACCGAATAAAAACAGGTGCTGACTTTTAATGGTCAAAAAGCTGAATATTGTTGCTAAAAATGGCAGAAAAAGATGCTTCTTTTATAAAAAATGAGTATTTTAATTCAGTTTCCGTCATTTCACCTTAATGACAACAGGCTGATCGAGCGTAACGACCCGGGAAAAGGCAGGGCAAAGGTACACGGTGTCGTATGGGTAATCTGTAAGCTTAAAGCACACCTGAAACGCGTCCGGCTTTTCCACATACTTTTGCGTTTTTTTATCCCAAAAACGTGCGGTGGTTGATGAAAAGCCCTCATATGAGCGCTTCTTCCCGTCCCCGTCGTAATAATCCGTATAGAAAAGCTGATAAAATTCGTCTTTTTTATGATATATCCCGGAAAAGGCAAGATCCCATCCGCCGCCTTTCCTGACTGCTTCGTCAAACGTTACTCCCTCCGGCAGCGCGCTTGCCGCTTTATGCGCAAGATCGACCTTCACGCGCTCCATGTTCTTGTCGAGCAAGACAGCTCCGGTAATATAAAGCGTAAGCTTTTTGCTTTTTGAAAAAAATGAACTCTCAAGCCTGAACGAGTTCATCATCGGAGAATCCGCTGAGCCCGTCGCAATAACGCCGTTGCTGATCCGCTCAAAGCGGTTGCCCTTTTCGTCCTCAAGATAATAAACGAGCGATTTAAGCCACGCCGTATCGCCCTTGTCGTCTTCCAAATTCAGGCGGACGTGCGTCGGGTAAATCTCGACTTCCGTCGCTTTTAACCTCTGCCCGCCAAGAATAAAGCTTTTGTTAAGCGTGATGATTTCGCCCTTGCTTGTAAAATACGGATCGAAAGCAAGCGAAAAAGTGAATACCGACGCAGGCTCCGTCCCCGCGTATTCCTCAGGTTTTGAAACCGTATCGGCCATTGTTGGGGCCGAAGCGTAATCGCCTCCTTTACCCCGCACCTTGCAGGTAAGGATAATACCTTCCGGCATGTTCCCGTCTGCAAAATCAACAGTGAAGCAGCAAAGCCCGCCGTTTTTTGCGTTGCAGCCGCCGGCAATGGAATATCCGTTCAGCGGCGTACCGTTCGCCAAGCTAATGGAAGGTGCCGCGTCCATATTAGTATATACGGGTGAATTCAGGGTATAAAAAATATTGAGCTGCATCTGATCCACGATCACATATTCCACGCGCATCGTAATTTTGTTTACGGTCTTTTCGAGGCCGACAGGCTGTACATATTCGTTTTCAACGGCGGCGCTCAGCGAAGGCGAAAACGCCACAGCTTCCGCAAGCTTTTGCAGCAGCGGCAAGCGTCCGCATGCCCGCGCGAACGGAACTGATAAATTTACCGCAATAACAAACGCAATGAAGAAAGCCGCAAGGCTGCTTGCCGGGAAAGTAAAGAAGCGGTAGAAGCGACTTCGGCTTTTTAACCTGGCCTTCGCGCGGACGACGGTATCATCGACAGCGCGAGGCGTGTTCCCGAGCTCGTTTAAGAGCATGTTGTATTCTTCCATTCGGTCCATGCGTCATGCCTCCTCGCAAATTTCCAACTTCAGTATACTGAGCGCGCGGCGCTGTCTTGTAACCGCGGTACCCTGCGGAATCCCCAGACTCTCAGCGGCTTGAGCCAGAGTATACCCGGCGAAATATCTCAGAATAACCACCTCTCGAAGCTGCGGCGGCAGTCGGCGTACGGCCTCTCTGAGCGGAAGCGGATCAAACTCTTCCGCCGCGGTTTCCGGTAGAACATCGAGCGGCTGCTCCCGTTTTCTGCGGCGCAGCTCCTTTTTGCATTCGTTTATCAAAATGCGTGTCATCCATGTGTCGAAATACTCCGGCCGGCGCAGCTTTTTTAATGCCTTTAATCCCCTGTAAACCGCTTCGTCCACCGCGTCGACAGCCATATTTTCGCTGCCAAGATAGAGAAACGCGATTCGGTAAAGGCGGGCTTTCAGGCGTTCGGTTCTTGCGGCGAACTCGTTTTCGTCCATGCTTGTTTCCGCTCCTTTCTGTTAAGAGCTGGAACTGTGTCCATATATTAGATGCATTAATTCACGGTTTTAATTTACCCGGGGAAAAAATTTTACAATAAAAAGGAGATAGCGCCGTATAAAAAACGGCCCTCGTATTTTACGCAAGGCCGGTTTTCAGCGATCGTTTTTTAATTCTGTTCCAAAACTCCCGCCGCAACGTGTTTTATAAAATCCTGCACATTAGTAACCATTGTAACAGCGCACATGCTGCCCCTGTCCCGGAGCTTGTTCGCCACAAATTCGGAAATATCCACAGAATAGAAATAAAGCGGCCTGATTACGCCGTTTACTTTGCGGAATGAAGGCGTCATGTTTCCGGTGGCGATCGAGTGAAGCTGAGTTGCGAGGCAAATCACCGTCGTAGCGTTTCTCACCAGCGCTCGCATTGCGTCCTGCCCTTCGTACACGTCGCCGATAACCTCGGGCAGCGGGCCGTCGTCGCGGATGGACCCCGTCAGAACATACGGCACGTTGTTTTTAACAAGGCCGTACATAATTCCGTCTTTTATTTCGTGCTCATCGATAAATCTGGGGATAGAGCCGCTCCGTCGCACAAGATTGATGACGTCAAGATGATTGTAGTGTCCGTTCGGAAACGACTGCTGCGTGTAAATATCCTGTCCCAGGGCCGTATGCAGCAGCGCCGCCTCCAGGTCGTGCGTAGCGAGCGCATTCCCGGCCAACACCCCCTGCACATATCCGTTTTCAATGAGCGAATGCATAGCCGCGCGTGCGTCCGCGTCGAACGTGAACGCGGGGCCCATAACCCACAGAATGCTGCCGTGCTGTTTTTCATATTTTAAGAGCTCGTATAAGTAATCGTAATCGCGTGAAAAAGCCGTCTCCCTCGAGCGCGTAATACGAAATCTGAATTTATCGTCTGCTTCTTCCTGTTCTTTTTCAAAACCGTTCAGATGCAGATATATTCCCTCTTCGCATTTTTCACTGCGGCCCAAAATAACGCGGTCTCCCCTGCGCAGCCCGCGCATCTCAAGAACCTCGAGCTCCCCGCCGTCCCGCAGCGTAACGGTGCTGTCCATGCGGCTGTCTTCCGCGAGCTTCCAAACGCCGTTAATCTTAAAATATTCCGGGTAAACGGACGTACCGTGATAGTATTCGGGAGCGACGCCGTCCGTTTTCACCTCCGCCGTTTTAACGTCGGGAGCGTTTTTGAACATTTGCTGGGAAAAATCCGGTTCGCGGTATTGTGGCAGGCAAAAACTCATTATCTGAAAACCTCGTTTATAAATATAATGCAAGTGTTTCGTCGGATTTCCGGCTTTATATGAATTAATTGTTAGTTTCTGTTTCCGAACATCCTTTAAAACGTTAACATAACCGATTAATCACGTCAAGCAACAAAATAATAATTTGCCGCGCTCTTATTCAGTCCATTCCAGCAGCTTCGGCTTCTCGTCGAGTATCGATTCATATTGGTTCCGGTCTCCGTAAATTGCGTCCGGGTCAAGCTTTTTATAATTTTCGTATTTTCTCCTTCTGTCCTCCTCTTTTGCCCACCCGTAATGTTTGACCCGGAATTTTGACGCGCACGACGGAAGCATGAGGATGTTCGCGGGAAACCTGCCGCAGTGCAGCGGGGTTTCACGCCACTCGTACGGAAAATCCGGCTGAAACCTAAGCAAAAACGGTCTGAAGCTTCGGTGCGCCGCCCAGTATTTATCCTCCCTGAAATGCTTTTCGTCCCACATGTCGTATAGCCTGAACAAAATAACGTCGTGTTCTTTTTGGTTAATCATATTTTTTACGTTTTTATAGAACGCATCCTCAAAAATCTCGTCCGCGTCAATGCTTAGTATCCAGTCCGGATTTAATTTGATCGTTTCTTCCCACTGCTTTTTTCTCAAATCTATTTCGTTTCCGAACATCGGCGCTTCGTTGCGTATAATATGCTTTTTTATGCCGGGCAGCATGTTTTCGCAGATTTCGGCGGTATCGTCAAAACTGCAGTCGTCGATAATGACCGCCTCGTCTATCACTCCG
>JAUZPW010000018.1 GCA_030705725.1 Bacillota bacterium | reverse complement strand
CAATTGACTTTCTTGCTATATTTTCAGTTACTCCCTTGCCGTAATTCTGAGCAAGATATTTGTCAACGGATATATTTGAATTTTTGCAGTATTCCTCAAGGTTTTTAAAACTTTCGTCCAATTCCTTCTGCTTTGCCTCCGGAAGCTTGACTCCGTCAGCCTTTGCCGCAAGATAAAGCTGCATCGTGCTCTTGATGCTTGTGGTTGTTTGCTTTTTGAAATAATCATCCCAGGTGCTGATTCCCGGCGCGCCGATTGAATATTTTTGCTCGCTTAACGGTTTATTGAGGTCAAGTCCGATGGACTCGGCCTTCATGCCGTAGTTTTCCATGGTAGAAACGTAGTTTGTGACGTTATTATAATAATCGAAGTTATATTCAGCGACGCTGATGTTTTCCGATCCAACTTTAAGCGCGGGGACAATTCTGTGAAGCGAGCCTGTTGAAAGCGAAATCAAAAACGCCATGAAAAGAACAGTTATAACCGCCGTAAAAGCAGTCAGGATAACCAATGCTCTCGGCATATGTTTTCTAATTATAGGCTCATTGCTTGTGTTCAGTAGTTCATCTTCTTTTCTTAACTTCTTCTTTTTTGACGAACTCAATCCAATATACCTCTCTTTTTCAATAGTAAATACAAATCTTCATTTTATTTTATCACAGAAAAAACGTTTTTACCATCATATTTTAAACCGAAAAGAGAGCGTCTAAGCTCCCTTTCGTTTTTTTATCGTACCCTGTCAAATTCGGGGTTATAAGCATAAAAGTTCTTTGGATTAAGGTTTTCCTGCACTGTTCTAAGCGCTTCGCCGAACCTTTGGAAGTGCACGACCTCCCTCTCCCGCAGAAATTTAAGCGGATCTATAACGTCCGGATCGTCGACCAGGCGGATTAAATTATCATATGTAGTGCGTGCTTTTTGCTCCGCCGCCATATCCTCAAAAATGTCGGTTATCGCGTCGCCCTTGCTTTGCAGATAAGATGCCGTAAACGGAACACCCGCCGCGGCCTGGGGATAAATTCCCGTCGTATGATCTACAAAATAGGTATCGAATCCGCTCCTTTTTATTTCCTCGATTGAAAGGCCTTTTGTAAGCTGGTAAACTATTGCCCCGACAATTTCAAGATGGGCGAGTTCTTCCGTACCTATATCTGTCAGCACGCCTTTAACATCCGAATAAGGCATGCTGAAACGTTGGTTAAGATAACGCATTGAAGCCGCGAGCTCGCCGTCAGGCCCACCCATCTGCGTAATAATTACCTTTGCCGCCGCGGCGTTCGGTATTTTTATATTGACAGGGTATTCAAGCTTCTTTTCATAAACCCACATCTTTTAATCCTCCATTTCCCATGGCCATGGGCTGTCTATCCATTTCCATTCGGTCTGACTTTCGTTTCCGAAGACCGTAAGCGGCCCGTAAAGCCTTTCATATTCATCGACTGTTTTCTTTCTTAGTGCCTGATGGGCCTTATAATACGCAAGGGCTTTATCGTTTTTCGGATGAGTGTCAAGAAACAGCGCAGCCTCCTCAACGGCGAAATCTGCCGCCTGGACCCTTCTTAACATATTTGCTCTATCTGCCACGCAGGAACCCCCCTTTACCCATAAACGGTTTGTCCAGTTCGGGGAAAATTGTTCCGCGGGACAGCCCGGTATCGGGCTCATATGTTTTATCCCACTGTTGGTCCGGGACGTACGCCATTGTTAAAACCATATTTCTCATTTCGAACATCTGAACGTTTGCCATGTCCACTTCGGGCATTCTCGTGCCCTGAGGAGCCATTTCCGGAGTATGTATCGGCATGTGCATCTCAGGAGTGTGCATAGGCATATTCATATCCGGCGTGTGCATATGCATGCGCGTTTCAGGCGGCTGCGCGCTTGGCATTTGCATTCCGGGCATCTTCATCTGGAGCATAGCTGATTCATAATCGTCCGCCATGTAAGAATTGTGCGGAGCATCGCGGAAGTTTAAGGCTTTATGCATTTATCGTTTTCTCCTTTTCGCAGATTTTGGTTTCCGAGCAGGTCACATTCCTCTCGCTTTTAAGGCTTATCTTGTCGATTCAATATATCTTATGCATAAATCAAAATCGTGTTCTTATGCAAAAAAATAAACGGAGCCGCGTTCCGGCGGCCCCGTATTATAACTTCGCATAATCTTTATTCTTTTGCAAACGCGATTCGATAATCGCATTTGTTCAGTGGACATTAATTATCGGTTCTTAATAAAGTGATTTTATCTATAAGCAGATTTTCACCCGAAAATTCTATGACGGTATCGCTTCCGTCCATTTTTCTGTTTATATCGAAGTCGGCATAAACCTTGTCGCCCACAGTCTGCGTTTTTACTTCCGGAGCAATGATATTCATAGTCAAAGCTTCAGGATGATCGCATTCCACGGCTAACCTGTATCTGCCGTAAACCTTTGGGTTGACGTTTAGCGCCGCGGTCCCGTTCAGCTTCAAGCGGCCGTTTTCGCCGGTTATGTTACCGGTAATAAGATCCGGAACGGAATTGGAGTCCAAATCGATTGCCTTGCTGCTGTCAAACAGTTCATTTGAAAAAACAGACATAATCGCAGACAGATCTTTTTTCGAATCCAGATCCTTGATCTCCATTATTTTGGACAAAAAGATATTGTTTCTGGTGCCGAGCTTGATTTTTTCCATACTTTTTTCGTTGTGCTGCTTAAGTAAATCATAGATTTCGAGGATATGCTTAACATAGTAGTCCTTTTTATTCTTTATTAAAAAAATACTTGAAAGATCTTTTTTCGCAGCAGGATCGAAAATAGTTTCAAAAATGCTGAAGGCTTCAATCCATGAATTTTTATCGGAGCTTGTATATGTCACTGATTCTTTTGCCATTTCAAACGCTTTGTCTTCCTTACCTCTGCTGAAATAATAGGCGATCAGCTTTCCCTGAATAGTATTTGATTTAACTTTCGAAAGCTCGTCGGCGTAAAGATCCGCTCTTTTCTTTATCGTTTCGTCGCTAACGCCAACGGAATTAACCACATAAGTTATTAAATAATCGTTTTTTTCATAAACGTCAAGCTTTATCGCCTTATCCATCTGACTGAAAAGATTTTCGTCGTTAACGGATTTCGCCATATTTCTCGCTGTAATATTGCCTAAAAGCAAAACCGTGAATAACAGTGAAAAACCGGCGGTAAATAACCTGACACCGTTACATGCGTATCGACGTTTTTTTTCAAAACCGCCGTCGCCCCCGGCGCTCACGACAATAAGCGCGAAAACCGCAAACGCGAAAGGAAGGTATGTGATTGTCGATAAAACCACTTCAACCGCACTGTGCCCGGCTATCATAAAGAGCGACGCGAAGAGCACCGCGAACATATCGCCGCCGGTTCTGTTTTTTCTGTTTTTTATCAGAATATAAGCCGATGATAAAATTAAAAACAGAAATATTGCGAGGCCGATAATCCCTTCGTCAACCAACATCTGGATGTAATGATTATGTACGTATTTAGTTTCGTAATAAAATTCCTGTACGCCTTTAATAGCATTTTCAAAACTGCCGAGGCCTAACCCGTATATCGGCGATTTATAAAAAAGCTTCATTCCGTCCTCAAAGAAAACGGTTCGCTGTATAGCGTTCTGATTGGCTTTTAAGCCCTGCAGACGGTTTGATATGAATTCCGGGAGCAGTAAATATTTAAGCTTTATGTCCGTTTTCCCATTACCAGGATTGCTGAAGGACGCACTTTTAAGAATGGTGCCTCCATCGGCGGAAAAATTAAAATATACCGCCTCGCTGCCATTCGGTACTGTAAACGATGCATTTTTTGCCGGGCCCTCGTAAAGGACGGTTGAAATATGCATCATCACCTGTTCTCTGTTCTGGCTTTCAACCTTAACATTTACGTTTTTATCGCTTTCGGCGGTTATATCATATTTGCCGGACGTGGGATAAGCTCCTCTTCTTAAAACCTCGCCGCCTGAAAATTGATAAGCCCCCGTTATGTTTAACGCCAGAGCCGCAAATAAAATAAAAAGCAAAATAACGCCGCCAAAGAAAGGCAGCACCGCTTTGCTGTTTTTATTCAGTTTCGCTACAAGAGCTTCGCCAAATTTAATATGTATAAAATACAAAAGAAGGACTTCAAGCGCCGCCGCCGCAACGGGAAGAAAAGAAACCGCCTCTCCCGGATGTCCCAGACCGGCGTATGAAAGACCGGACATCAAAAGCGTTATCAAAGCCGTTTCTAGCATCAGGACAATAACCCGAGCCCGTTCCTCCCTGACGGATAAAGCGATATAAACTAAAGCAGATATAATAAATACCGCAGTCGCGCCCATAGAAAAGGAAAGCAGGAAGCCTAGGGCGTTAATACCTAAAAGAGCGGAGCTTAAAAACAGCTCTTTTTTGTTTTTTGAACGGATGAAAAGATAGACCGCGAACAGGGTGCCAAGAGCCGTTATGCCTGCAAACACGTTCGGTGCGTCGATAATAGAGCTTATGCGCGTCCCCGATTCATACGCTCCGAATTCGGCAAGCGCGCCGCCCAAAGGCTTCAGTATAAAGCATAGCCCGTTATAAAGGATTCTTGCCGACGCCGCCTCGATACTGAAAAACGACAAAAGCGCCGATAAGCCCGAAAACAAGGTCATGGTCTTTTTTACCGAGGTTTCAGAACCGTCCTGCAAAAAAAGGATCGCCGTATAGACAAGAAACGAGATTATTATTTTACAAAACTCGTTTAAGGCAAACTTTCCGGAAAGAGCATAAAAAGTAGAGACGGCGCCCATAAAAACATATGCCGCCATTGCAAAAATCGGAGCGCAAATTCTCTTTTCAAGTTCTTTTTTTGTTCCTGCCGAAAAAGCGATCAATGCCGTAATCAAAACAGCAGACAAAGCCACCGGCTTTACAAAGTCTGCAGTCAGAGCCATTAATATCAGGAACCCTAAAAGGATAAAAGCTCCCGTCTTTATATCAAATTTTGCCGCGGGTTTCGTGATAGCATCCCCGGTCGGTACCTGTTTTTCGCTCGTTTTTTTCGAGGGATTACGTTTGCTGTTTTTAGACAACGCTTTTCACTCCTTGATTTATACTATCTCGCTGCGTTACGCTCCGTAGTTTTTCTCAAACCGCCACGCGTCTCGGCACATGTCGGCTAAACTCCGTTTTGCCGTCCATTTAAGCTCTATTTCCGCTTTTCTCGCGTCCGCGTAAAATTCCGCAATGTCCCCAGGGCGTCTTCCGACTATCTCATAGGGTATCCGCACGTTATTTACCTCTTCAAACGTTTTAATCAGCTGCATCACGCTTGTCCCGCGTCCGGTTCCAAGGTTATATACATTCACACCTTTTTTGATTGAGGACAGCGCCGCTATATGACCGAGCGCGAGATCGCAGACATGAATATAGTCCCTGACGCCGGTGCCGTCGGGCGTATTATAATCGTTTCCGAAAACGCGGAGCTTCGGAAGCCTGCCTTTTGCAACCTGTGTAATATAAGGCATTAAATTCCCGGGTATTCCGTTCGGCGCCTCGCCTATAAGCCCGCTTTCATGCGCGCCTACCGGATTGAAATATCTTAACAGCGCAACGGAAAAATCCGGATTTGCTTTTGCTGCATCGGTCAGTATCTGCTCGCTGATGACCTTTGTCTGCCCGTAAGGATTTGTTGCCGGCATAAGCTTCATATCTTCCGAAAAAGGAATTTTGTTCTCGCCGTAAACCGTTGCCGAAGAGCTGAATACAAACCGTTCGGCTTTGTGTTTAATGCAAGCTTGCGCAAGTACCATCGTGCTTACGGTGTTATTGTAATAGTAATCAAGCGGCTTCAAAACTGATTCCCCGACGGCTTTAAATCCCGCAAAATGAATGACTCCGTCTATTTGATTTTTATTAAAGATGTCCTCAACCGCATCTTTGTCGGTGACGTCGACATTGAAAAACGGTATATCCGAACCGGTTATCTCTTTAACGCGTTCAAGCATTTCGGTGCTGCTGTTTGACAGGTTGTCCGCGACTATGACGGAATGTCCGGCCTCTAAAAGATATAAACAGGTGTGCGAGCCTATATACCCGGCGCCGCCGCTGACCAAAATCATCAAATTTCTTCGTCTCCTTTTTTATATTAGAGCGCTTCGCGTTCAATTTTTTTTATATGTTTTTCCGCGTTTTTTCTTGCGGTCATGATTTCGTGGCCGCAGCCGAGGCAGACCATCTTAAAGTCCATGCCTACTCTTGTAACCCGCCAGCGGTCGGAGCCGCACGGGTGTTTTTTTTTCATTACCAGAATATCGCCTATTCTGATGTCCATAGCATGCTCACCCTATTGTATTTTACCATATTTTTATTTGCGATGATACTTTTTCGTCCCGAACATTTTCGGCAAGTCAACAGATAACCCCGCATATATTTGTAGTACCGTTTTTAATTATGGAATCAAAAAATGCAAGGAGGGCGTCAGATGCCGCAGAAACAGTATCTGCCGGAGGGAATTTTCATTAGCACCGAAGAAAACAATTCTTACATATCATCATTAAGCGGTTTGGCCAAAGCGATGGAGGAGGGAACTATTCTTGAAGGCCGGGCAATAGTCTGCGATTCGTCGCATAATTTAATAGTCGACTTAAACGGTATCAGCGGAATTATTCCGAGAAACGAGGCTGCTATCGGTATCTCCGACGGTACGACGCGCGAGATAGCAATAATCTCACGGGTAGGCCGCCCCGTTTGCTTCAAAGTTTCCGGCATACCGTTCTCGAACGGCCGGCCTCAGGTGATGCTGTCCCGAAGGGCGGCGCAGGAAGAAGCCGTCGATTACTTTTTAACGCATATAAGCGCGGGAGACATATTAAACGCAAGGGTAACCCATCTTGAGCCGTTCGGAGCCTTTGTGGACATCGGCTGCGGGATCACCTCGCTTATAGGTATCGAAAACATATCGGTTTCCAGGATTTCGCATCCGTCAGAACGTTTTGAAGTCGGGCAGGATATTTTTGCCGTTGTTTTGGCAAAAGACCCGGCTTTGAGGAGGCTTTCTCTAACGCACAGGGAGCTTCTGGGAACCTGGGCGGAAAACGCTTCGAATTTTTCCGCAGGCGAAACAGTGCGCGGCATTGTCCGTGGAAAGGAGGACTACGGCATTTTCGTCGAGCTTACTCCAAATCTGTCCGGTTTGGCGGAAAAAAAGGATGACCTGCGTGAAGGCCAGCCTGTTTCAGTGTTTATTAAATCTATAATACCCGAGCGGATGAAAATCAAGCTTCTTATTATAGATTCATTCGACGGGCCGTCTCCTCATACTCCGCTTACCTATTATATTAACGGTTCGCACATTGACCGCTGGGTTTACACGCCGCCGAACTGTCTTTCAAAAACTGTGGAAACGGTATTCTGACAAAAAGCATAAGAGGTTGCTGCGGATCGCCCTCCGTCAGCAACCCATTTTAATATTTTGACCAAATATTTGTATTTTGGGTAAAATTTTATTGACATAATTGTCTATAATGGTATACTCATTTTTAGTATTGGGTAAATAGTTTTATTTTACTACGGTTTTGGGTAACTGGTATAAAATATCGATAAGTTACCTTTGAAAATGAAGAAAAGAGGAAAAAGAATGAAACATACGATGATCGAATATATCAAGGATCAGCCTCGCGCGCTGAGACATACTTATAATAATCGGGAGAAAGTCACAAATGAAATAAACGAATTGTTCAGTGCGAAAAATATTAAAAAAATTTATTTTCTCGGCTCCGGCACCTCCTACCATGCTTCGCTCATCGCTAAAAAATACTTTGAAAAATATTTGGACGTTGAAGCGGTCGCTTCCATACCTACGGCATTTACTTATTACGAAAACATAAACAACAACGGAATATATAAAAAGGATGAGATTCTGGTTGTCGCCATTTCTCAGACCGGCTCCAGCATATCCACGATAAACGCCCTGAAAAAAGCAAAAGAGGAGGGGTATTTAACGCTGGCGCTGACTGAGGCATTGGGAAGCTCCATCACGAAGTATGCGGATACCGTTTCCCATCTGCTCTGCGGCAAAGAAGAAATTCCTCCCGAGACAAGAGGCTATACGGTAACTTTGCTGACGGTTTATTTGTGGGCCGTCACCCTCGGCTTCAGACTTATCAAGAAATCTGAAGAAAAGTATAACGAGCTCATTCTGGAGGCGGAAAAAGTCATAACTGCTGTTCCTTATGTGCTTGAGGATAGCGAGAAATGGTATGCACGCAACAAGTATGAATTATTAATGATGCAAAAAGCGGATATTGCAGGCTACGGTCTAAACTACGCGACCGCGCTCGAGGGTTCGCTTAAAATAGGCGAAACTCTGCGCAGGAAAGTCTCCGGCGTTGAGCTTGAGGAATTACTGCACGGGCCGGAAATGGGCTACGACCTTAATAATTACTTATTTATAATTGCGTCAAGAGAGGCGGAATTTGACAGAATGATAGACAGCCGCAGGTATCTTAAGGGGCTTACGAGCCACGTTTTCACCATTACTGCTGAAGACATTGACGTAACGGACAAGGATCTTAAGCTCGATGTTAAATCCGCCGGCGATTTATCTCCTATAATATTCGCGGTGCCGTTTCAGGTAATGTCCGCGCTCAGCTGCCGGGATATTGGCATAGACACCAGCATATACCCGCACAGCGGCCATGGTATGTCTCATGAATATCCCGAAAAATAACTTACGCAAGCGTCTCGGAAAGGGCTGCGAATCAGCCGGCGTATTCAATAAGGCCCGGTCGCGGGCAGTTAACGTATCACCTTTGAGAGCCCGGATCATATACGTCAAACCGGAGTTCGTATTTTAAGGAAAGGAGGGTTAGTTTTGATTAAACTGGTTCGCATCGATCACAGGCTTATGCACGGGCAGGTGGCTTTCGCATGGACTAATTTTATCGGAGCGGATTGCATACTTATCGCAAACGACGCGGTAGCCGGCGACGAATTCAGAAAATCCACGCTCAGACTTGCAAAACCTGCCGGGGTAAAGCTTGTGTTCAAAACCATTGACGATTCGATAAAATCGCTCGGCTCCGGGGTGACAGACAGCTACAAGCTATTTATCATACTGGAAACGATCCATGACGCTTTGCGCTTTATAGAGGGATATCCTGAAATAAAATTCATAAACCTGGGATTATCCCGAAAACAGGAATCCTCTGTGACAATCGGCAAAGCGGTGTATGCCACTCCCGAGGAAATGGAAGAGCTCAAAACTATGATTTCGTTGGGCGTTGAAATTGAAATGAGACAGGGTCCGAAAGATCCGGGAACTGTACTGAAATTGTAAAAGAAGGGGGTCTGTTACATGCTGTTAACCACGATACTTATTTTCTTTATCGCACTGCTGGCTAATCTGGGCGATTTCTTCGGAACGACTTTTATCGGCAGGCCGCTGGTTACAGGCATGCTTGTTGGGCTTGTAATGGGTAATCTTAGGGAAGGCTTGATGATCGGTGCCAGCCTCGAGCTCGTCTGGATGGGGCTAATGGGCATCGGCGCGACAATACCGCCGGATGTCGTATCGGGCGGCATCCTGGGGACAGCCTTTGCGCTGCTCATGGGCAAGGGCATAGAAGTCGCGCTTACCCTGGCGCTTCCAATAGCAACGCTGGGTGTGGTAATCAAAAACATTTTCTACGTTGCGATTACTCCCGCGTTGACGCATAAGGCGGACAGATACGCTGAAGAAGGCGAAATAACTAAAGCGGCTAATATGCATATAGTCGCAATTTTCGCGAAAGAAATTACGATGTCGTTATTTATAACAATATCGTTTTATTTCGGGAGCTCGGCGATTTCAAAAATCCTGGCACTTATACCCCAGGCCTTCATAGACGGCATGAATGTTGCCACGGGCCTAATTCCTGCGGTCGGCTTCGCTATGCTGATCGGCATGACTTACAGCAAAAAAGTCGCTCCGTTCTTCTTCCTCGGTTTTGTCCTGGCAGCCTATCTTAAGCTGCCTATGCTGGCTGTTGCAATTATCGGCGGAATCTGCGGAATTGTCATGTTCATCATTTTCTCCGAGATAGATAAGAATAAAACTCGTGTGGAGGTGGGCAGCGATGAAGACTTCTGAAAAAGGGAAAATCGGTAAAAAGGAAATCAGACAGATATTCTTCAGGTCCTGCCCTATGGAAGCATCCTTTAACTACGAACGCATGATGAGCCTTGCCTTTGCTTACTGCATGGATCCGATAATCAAAAAGCTTTATACGGATAAAGAAAAACGGAAGGAAGCCATGAAACGGCACCTGGAGTTTTTCAACACCACCTCCGCAATGGCGCCGTTTATCGTTGGAGTGGCGGCGGCTATGGAGGAAAAGAACGCTGAGGACGAGACCTTCGACACCGCCTCCATAAACGCAATGAAAGCCGGCCTGATGGGACCGTTGGCAGGCATTGGAGACTCCATTTTCTGGGGTACGCTTAGAATAATCACGGCAGGCATAGGCGTATCCCTGGCCCAGCAGGGAAACATTTTGGGTCCGTTCCTTTTTATCATTCTGTTCAATGTTCCGAACTATCTGGTGCGTTACTACGGCGCCCTTTACGGTTATAACCTCGGCGCGAACTTTATCGATAAGCTGAGTTCCTCCGGTCTGATGGATAAAATCACTTATGCGATAAACATACTTGGAATAACCGTTATAGGAGCTATGACCGCCTCAATGGTCACCGTCAATATCCCTATAACATTCGGCGGAGGAGAACAACCGCAAACTATACAGTCTGTGCTTGACGGAATTATGCCGTGTATGCTGCCGCTGGGCTTGACCTTCTTTGTTTATTATCTTCTGAGGAAAAAAGTCAAGGTTACATATATCATACTAGGGCTCGTAATTCTGAGCATCCTGGGTGTTATTTTCGGATTCCTGAAATAATATCTTTCCCGGCTAAAATAAATCTTAAACTGCGGCAGCCTTCCCCGCGCGGGATTGTATTGAAAAACAATATCCGTGCCGGAGGGCTGCCCGTTTTTTACCAAAATCGGTAAAATACTGTTTATGCAGCCGCTTTTTTGCTGTATAATTAGTACCGAAAAAACGGCGTCCACCGAAAATTTATCCGCCGCTGGTACCCTCGGAGGTGATGGAAACGGTTCCTTTGTTTATAAGCTTCGGCAATATTCTTAAAAGCAAGATCGAAACGGGTGAATTCACCTATGGCGATAAGCTGCCGACGGAGGAAGAGCTTTCAAAGGCTTATCATATGGACCGCAAAACCGTGCGCAAAGCCAAAAAGCTTTTATCCGACGAAGGTCTTATAAAATCCATCCGCAGTAAAGGAACCTATATCTGCAAACCCAGGGTGAGTTTCTACCCGCTTAACTCAAACATCAGCAGCTTTACCACCCTCAGCCTTAAACAGGGCTTCAGTCCAAACAGCAAGGTAATCTTAGCCGAAAAGATAAAAGCCGGAAGAAAATACGCCGGAATTTTTAAGACCGATCCCGATTATCCTTTATACAGAATCCTCAGAATAAGAAAAAACAACGAAACGTCGGTTGCGATCGAAGACACGCGCATCCGCTATGATCTGATTCCGAATATTGAAAAATATGATTTTTCCGTGCATTCGCTTTACGATACCATGCACGCGCACGGTATTAAACTCAGCGAGATCAGCACCAAATTCGATTTGCAGTATCCCTCGTCCGATATAGCGAACGCGCTGAATATTCCGGCCTGCGAAGGGATACTTAAGCTTGAGTTCAGCGTATACAATCAGAACGGCCAGCTGATTGAATACACACGGTTTTACAGTTCCTCCGTAAAAATAAACATCACGGTGTAGAGGGAGGGCGTAATGTGACAAAGCCGCTTTGCGGAATCCAGTACGAGCTTATTGACACGATCGAAGAATACATTGAAGAAAACAATCTCAAAGAAAACGATAAGCTGCCCTCCGAAAGAGAACTCTCCAGGCTGCTTAATGCCAACCGCGTAACGCTGAGAGAAGCAATATCGCGTATGTGCAAGGAACAGAGGCTTTTAAGCATCCAGGGAAAGGGAACTTTTATCGCTCCGAAAAAATTTGAGATAGTAATGCAGAATTCCGAGCTTTTTAAAGAATGCTGCCTTAAATCGCCTTACGCCTGCGACGTAAAAGAGCTGTATAATAAGAAAACAAAGCCTGTAGACGTGGTATATCTCGCTCTTGATCTTTCTGAAAACGAAACAGTCCCGACTGCCCTTAATGTCATATATTTGAACGGCGAGCCGATTTCCTTCGAAAGGGTTTACACCCGGGAGAATTTTCAAATTAATGCGCTTGAAAGCAGCGCATTGCGAAGGGGCCGGATAAAGATATCGATATCCAAAGCAACCGAAAACGAGGCGCTCATACTTGGCGTTGAGCCAAAGTGTCTTGTCTTCGTTGAGCGGACATACGGATATTTTGAAGACAGGATCGCAGAATGCCATATAAGCATAATAAATGCCGCCAGGGTTTCGTTTCTGTCTCGTGAAATCGAAAGCAGTAAATAGTAAAAGCCCATCGGGAAAGACAGGCAATCTGGTTTCCCAATGGGTTTTTTCGCATATCGACTAAAAAATATCAGGAGGATTTAATTCTGTAAATGTCAGAATCAAATCCTCCGTATACTATAAGCTCCGCTTAATTTATTTGTCGTTAAAAATGTTTTCTTTCTCGGTATTGGAAATATGTATTTCGCCCTGTAATTTAGCCCCGTCTTCCACAGAAATGACTTCCGCCTTAATATTTCCGAGCAGCAGAGTGTTTTTATGCAGCTCAACCTTGTTGCCGGCTTCAATCTGTCCTTTCATTTTACCGTCCATCGTAAGATTAACAGCGGTGATGTCCCCAATTATCTTAGTTTCCTCGTCCATTGTTACGTTAGCTGAGGATTCGACGTTCCCCCTGATATTCGATTTCGAAAGTTCGATATCGTTTCCCTTGAGATTTCCGAGAACCTCACCGAAAACCTTTATGTTACCGCTTGTTTCAATATTACCTTTAAGGCATCCGTAAAGCTCAACGTCTCCGTCGGACGTAATCTCGCCGACAATGGATGTGCCCTTTGAAATTTTAGTGATTCCGGGCCCTGGCGCCTGCACGGGCTGCATGGGCCGTGTATAGGAAAAGGATGTCTCGTCTCTTTCTTTGTCCGCTGCCGGGTATGGCTCCCGCTCTATCGTGCTGTTAAGATTTATTGTACCGGTAAGCTCTTTAAAGGCTTGTTTAAAATTATTTTTGCCCCCCATAAGCCCGCTCCAATTCTATAAAATATTTTGAAAAAGGTAACATAATGTATAAATTATACTAAACAAGCCATATTTTATCAAGCGCTAAAAGACAATTTTTTT
>JAUZPW010000179.1 GCA_030705725.1 Bacillota bacterium | reverse complement strand
GAAGCTTTCTTTCTATCAGTTTGCCGTTTGCGCCTTTTTAAGCCTCGCGGCCGCAGCCGTCTTTGAGAACATAACCTTAAGCGCCGTTACAGCCGCCGCGGTTCCCGTTTTATACGGCGGAATCTGTTCGGTCGGCGTAGCTTATACGCTTCAGGCGGTCGGGCAGAAATACGCGCAGCCCGCGCACGCGTCGATTCTGCTCAGCATGGAGTCGGTTTTTGCCGCTATCGGCGATTTTCTTATACTTCATCAGACTCTTAATATCCGGGAAATTTCGGGATGCGCCCTTATGCTGGCTGGGATGCTTTTGACGCAGCTCCCTGTTTTTAAAGAGAAAACATAGAAAAGTGCGTTTTACATTGAAAAACGTGACAAAAGACCGGCTTTATGCCGGTTTTTGTTTTTATATTGGGTACTAAAATAAAATATATTAATATAAAAAAAGATAAAAATATACAAAAAAACACTCTTGTAAATACGTTGGGAAATAGTAGAATTACAGGTATAAACAAAATACGCTGTACATAAAACGGTTTTGCTTACAGCTTTCATTTCAGCCTTTATCTTTTCTGCCGTAGCATGGAAATTATTTTCTGCATAAACAGGCGAACGCCTGCGGTTAAAAGATTGAACAGGGCTGATTTTTTATATATTCAACAAAAACTGAGAGGAGAGAAAAGGCACATTGAAAAAACTTAGTCTTTTTCTGGTAATTGTTCTCACGGCAGTCATGCTGGGCGGCTGCGGAGGGAACAGCGGCAGCACCACCGCCACGGCATCAGGCGCCGCGACGGCATCTGCGGCCTCGGGGAAGAAAATACTGAACATATGCCGCCAAGTCGAACTTTCCGATATGGATTCCAGCATTGCCACCGAATCCGAAAGCCTGACGGCTATCGTCTGCGTTATCGAGCCTCTTTACGTAACAAATCCCGAGGATAAGCCCGTTCCCGGGATTGCCGAAAGCTACGAGGTCAGCAAGGACGGAAAAACCTATACGTTCCATTTAAGAAAGAACGCCAACTGGACAAACGGCGAACCGGTTACGGCGAACGATTTTGTATTTTCGTGGAGACGCCTCGCGGACCCGAAAACCGCATCCGAATACAGCTATATGGTGGATTCGGCAGCTATCAAAAACTCGTCCGCAGTCATTGCGGGCCAGATGCCCACCGACAAGCTGGGCGTCTACGCGAAGGACGACAAAACCCTGGTTGTAGAGCTTGACCGGCCGATTCCGTATTTTATAAGCCTTGTATCGTTCCCGATCTTTTGCCCCATCAACCAGAAGTTCTGCGAGGAAAAAGGAGACAAATACGCGGTCGGAATCGAAAACCTGCTTTGCTGCGGCCCGTTTGTAATGTCGTCGTGGGACGTCGGAGGCAATACCTACAGCTTTACGAAAAACCCCAAGTATTACGATCCCGACAAAGTTAAGGTCGATCAGGTGAACATTCAGGTAATTAAGGACAACCAGCAGGCGGTGCTTTCCTATGAAAACGGAGACACGGACTTTACGCCGATCGCCGGAGACCTTATCACAAAGTACCAGAACAATCCGGGCTTCAAGAGCGTGGAAAGCTGCTTCCTGTGGTATATTTCCGCAAACATAAACCCAAAGTCCGACAAATTCCGCACAGGCCTCCAGAACCTGAACCTCAGAAAGGCTATAGCTCTTTCATACGACAAGGATGCAATCTGCAAGGATATATTAAAGGACGGTTCCATTCCGGCGAATTTCGCGATCCCCAGAAAACTGGCGTTCGGACCGGACGGAAAGGATTTCAGGGACACGTCGGAATCATATCTCACTGCGGATAAGCAAAAAGCCAAGGAGTATTGGGAGAAGGCCAAGAAGGAGCTGGGCACCGATACCGTCAATATAGAGTTTTTGTACGACGATTCGGAAGCAACTCCTTTGATCGCACAGTTTATCCAGAACGAGGTTGAAACCAATCTGCCGGGCGTAAAGATTACGCTCAAGGCTCAGCCCAAAAAGAGCCGTCTCGATCTTATGCGCAACCGCGAATTCGAGCTCGGCTTTACCCGCTGGGGACCGGACTACTCAGACCCGATGACATTTCTTGATATGTGGGAAACCGGTTCTTCATACAACTACGGCGAGTGGAGCAGCCCGGAATACGACTCGCTGCTCAAGCAGGCGACCACCGGCGACCTGGCCAACGATCCTGCAAAACGCTGGGAAGCTTTGAAGCGCGCGGAGTCTCTTGTTATGAACGACGCGGTCATTCTACCCGTTTATCAGAAAGGCATGTCCTTCCTGCTCCGCCCGGGCCTCACCGGTATACCCTTATATACCGTGAACGTTTGTAACTACGCCTTCGCCGTTTACGACAAATAAACCGTTATTCCTTGAGATTCACGGCGTGATCCTGTTCAGAGCATAATAAGCAAATTTTGAAAGGAGAGATCAATATTTGAAAAAAATCAGTCTATTGTTGACAGCCGTGCTCTTGGCAACGATGCTGAGCGGCTGCGGAGGAAAAACCGGCGGCGGGGCCGCCACGGCATCGGGCTCCGCTGCGGCGTCCGCAAACTCCGGAAAGAAAGCGCTGAATATATGCCGCCAGGCCGAGCTTGCGACTATGGATTCATGCCAGGCCTCGGATCAAGACAGTCTGATGGCTATTATCAGCACCATCGAGCCCCTTTACGTAAATAATTCCGAAGGGGTGCCCGTTCCGGGAACTGCCGAGAGCTACGAGACGAGCGAAGACGGGAAAACCTATACGTTCCATATCCGAAAGGACGCCAGCTGGTCAAACGGAGACCCGGTAACGGCGAACGATTTCGTATACGCGTGGAGACGTCTGTCGGATCCCAAAACAGCGGCCGAATACAACACTCTGCTGGAGGTTGCTTCCATCAAAAACGCGACCGACGTTATTTCGGGCAAAATGCCGACGGATAAGCTCGGCGTCAGCGCAAAGGACGACAAGACCCTTGTGGTTGAGCTCGACTATCCGGTTACCTTCTTTTTAAGCCTTGTAACGTTCCCGAGCTTTTGCCCCCTCAACCAGAAGTTTGTTGAGGAAAAGGGAGACAAGTACGCGTCCGGCGTTGAAAACCTGCTGAGCTGCGGCCCGTATATGATGGATTCGTGGGACGTCGGCGGAAACACCTACAAACTGGTTAAGAACCCCAAATATTACAACGCCGGTTCCGTTAAGGTGGATGAAATCAACTTCCAGGTTATAAAGGATTTCCAGCAGGCGATGCTTGCCTATAAAAACGGCGACGAGGACTTTACGTATCTTTCCGGCGAGACTACGATCAGCCAGATGAAAAACGAACCGGGATTTACTCAGGTTGAAAGCGGATACCTGTGGTTTATGACGCCGAATATCGCGCCCAAGTCCAAAAACTACAGCTGCGGCCTTGAGAACGTAAACCTCAGGAAAGCGGTAGCTATGTCCTACGACAAGGATGCTATCTGCAAAGACATCCTCAAGGACGGCTCATTCCCGGCCGATTTCGCAATTCCCGTAAAGCTTGCCAAAGGGCCGGACGGCAAGGACTTCAGAGATACGGCTCCCGGAATTCTCAAAACAGACAAAAATAAGGCAAAGGAATTATGGGAACAGGCCAAGAAAGAGCTGGGCGTAGATACCGTAAACATCGAATTGCTGTACGACGACGCCGAAACCACTCCGCTGGTCGCGCAGTTTATCCAGAACGAGGTCGAAACCAATCTTCCGGGAGTAAAGTTCA
The DNA here is from genome assembly GCA_030705725.1 of Bacillota bacterium. Classification (GTDB taxonomy): domain Bacteria; phylum Bacillota; class Clostridia; order Oscillospirales; family Butyricicoccaceae; genus UBA6114. Next base: position 599 of record JAUZPW010000179.1, on the reverse strand, counting down.
CGCTGAAGGCACAGCCTAAAAAGAACCGCGTTCAGTTAATGCTCGACCGGGAGTATGAGCTTGGCCTTAACCGCTGGGGCCCGGACTATGCCGATCCAATGACCTATCTTAACCTGTGGAAAGGCGACGCCATATCAAACTCGGGCAACTTCCAGAACCCGGAGTACGACTCGCTGCTTAAAAACGCAACCTCCGGCGAATTTGCGAATGACCCCGCAAAGCGCTGGAACGCTTTGCAGCAGGCTGAGAAGATTATCCTGGACGACGTTGCTATGATGCCCGTTTATCAGCAGGGCACGACCGCAATGATCCGCCCGGGCTTCACCGGCCTAGGCTTATTCCCTGTAGGAGTTGCAAGCTACGGTTTTGTCGATATGAACAAGTAAACCGTTCGCGTTCCGATTTATTTAACCAAGCCGTACCGGCTCCCGCCGCGCTGCGGGAGCCGGCTTGGCTGAGGCCGCGGCTCCGGTAATTAATTAATATGTTAAAAATAAACAAAAAACCTATTGCAAATTAATTGGAAAGTGGTAAAATAAAACCTGCAAGTGGTATACATGCTATACCACATTAGAAGATTGACTTATTCGGGGTTCAAT
>JAUZPW010000178.1 GCA_030705725.1 Bacillota bacterium | reverse complement strand
TGGTGGAGGCGGGGGGAGTTGAACCCCCGTCCGAAAACATATCCGCAGGTCCTTCTCCGGGCGCAGACGGTTATTTACATTCCCTTATCCAGTCGTCGACCGTCAGACTAAAGGATTCGGTAGCTTCATTATGCGTGGTGCGCTCAAAGCTTTGCGCACGCACGGACGCCACTAAACGACGCCCTTATCCGGCTCGTGGCCCTTCCGGTAAGGACGGCCGCCTTTAATTAGGCAGCGTAAGCTAATTGTTCGTTGTTGTTTAAATTTATAAACTGCGACTTTTAAAGTGGATCCGCGCCACTGCCCGCTAAACCTGGTTCAGCATCCCCGTCGAAACCGGTACGCCCCCATATTTTTTCAACAACAAGTAGCTTATTCGACAAAATATACTTCTAGTATAACTGTTTTTCGATAAATTTCATCATTTGTTGCGTTCTTTGACCGTTCTGTCCATTTCACGCTCCGCGTCGCGCTTCGCCATATCCTCGCGTTTATCGTACAAGCGCTTGCCCTTGGCAACGGCAACCTGCATCTTTATGCGCGGGCCCTTGAAATACAGCGAAAGGGGTATGAGTGCGAATCCGTCTTTTTTAACCGTGCCATAGAGCTTTAATATCTCTTTTTTATGCATAAGCAGCCGGCGGTCGCGAAGCGGCTCGCGGTTAAAAATATTCCCTTTTTCGTATGGGCTTATATGCATGCCCTTTACAAAAAGCTCACCGTTATCAACGGCGCAGTAAGAATCCTTAAGGTTGACGGAGCCCTGGCGGACGGATTTTACCTCCGTGCCGAAAAGCTCGATGCCGGCTTCGAAGGTTTCTTCGATAAAGTAGTCGTGCCGCGCTTTTTTATTCTGGGCTATTGTCTTGATCGCTTGTTTTTCCGGCAAAACTCAGCACCTCCTTTCCGGCGAAGAAGAAAGTATAACATTATTTATTGATTTCGTCAAGCGTGCGGCTGAAGCCGTCTATAAAAGTTTCCATAAAATAACGCACTTCCGGAAGGTCGATTTCGTCGAGCCTTTCCTTTATCTGCGAGGCGGCCTGCGAAAATTCCCGGTTGCCGGATTTTATTTCCTCAACACATTTGACATAGGCCGCAATCCTGTCGGCGGCTTTTATAATTTTGTAAATATCCGAATCGGGCGGCGCAATATCAAAAAGCGGCTCGAAGGAAGGACGGAGCTCCGAAGGCAGCATCGACAGCATCCGGTCCCTCGAGCTCTGCTCGACGGCTTTATACGCGTCGCGGATTTCGGGACTGAAATATTTTATCGGAGTAGGAAGGTCGCCGGTCAAGATTTCGGGCGCGTCGTGATATATTGAAGCGGCAGCGCAAAAGCCCGGATCAAGCGGCTTATGATACACGTCCCGGCCGATAACCGCAATCGCGTGGGCAAACATGGCGACCGTGAGCGAATGCTCCTGAATATTCTCAGGTATGGTGTTTTTCATGAGCCCCCAGCGCGAAATATATTTCATTCTCGACATCAGCGCAAAGAAATCGCTCTTCTTCATATCGGCACCCTTTTCCGCCGTGCGGCTTACTTCCTTCTTTTACATTATATCATATAAACAAATCGGATTATGGTATTGTATCATATATTTTGTCGACGGCATAGATTGTTATATGGGAAGGAGCCGTTTTGCCATGATGGATAAACCAACTAGCCCCGGAATGTACTTCGGGGCCGACGCCGCGGGGTATGCGGACGCTATCAGGGGTTACATTGACAATGAAATATACAGCAGCAAATACTACGAACTGCTGGCAAGAAAAGCGCCGAGCGGGAAAAGAAAGCAGACTATTCTCAAAATGTCGCAGGACGAAATAAAGCACGCCAAAAAACTTGCCACAGCTTATTTCTTAGCAACCGGAAACCATTATTTTAGCCAGCCGCCGGGCCTGTATAACCGTATTCCTCCTTTCAGGATCGCTTTGCGCGAGCGTTTCAAGGAAGAATACGCGGCCTCCGCAAAGTATTCCAAAACAGCGGAGGAGACAGACGACAGCCTGCTACAGGAGCTTCTGGGCAGCCTTGCGCAGGACGAGAGGAGACACGCGGCCGAGCTCCAGGAAATGATAGAGGAAAGCATATAAGTATTTAAATATTCGAGAGGGAATCCAATTTCCCCTCGACTATCCCCCAAAAACTTCAGACAAAAACTATAGAGGCGGGAAGCTACTTAGGCTCCCGCCTCTGCTTTTTACTTTTTCGTATGCAGTATGGCTCGTATTTTTTCGTTTTGTGCTTTTCGATGCATTCTCCGCACTTTCCGTGCCGGGGACATTCTTTCCTCGGACAGCCGCAGCTTTCCCGCCCGTCAGCAAGCATTATCTCACCCGCCTGAACCATTTATCCACATATTATAACGAAAGCATTTTATCGATATGCTCGCGGGCTGTGGGCGTGTCGATGCGGTTATCGGGATCATTAAGAACCTCCGTCAGGCTGTTTCCCATAAACTGCGTGACGCCTCTTGAATTGCGGCCCGCCCAATGATAAAGGAACGCCGTCCCTCTCAAAAGCCGCAGGTCGAAAGCTGAGCACAGCGCGGTGCTTATTTTACCTTTATCGTCTATTCCGACGATGTATATCATATAAACGCTTTCAGGTTCGGCTAAGAACCGGAGAAGCTTATCGACATTATACGCTTTGGGGTTGCTCGACAAAAACAGGTTTTTCGTTTTGATTTCAGTCGCCGTCTTAAAATTTTTATAGTTCTTTCGAAAGTCACCCAGCAGGTCTTCGGTCTTAAATGCGGGCAGAGGCTTTTTGCTTTTGAGGCAATCCGCAATCTGTTTCCGGAACGTTCCGCCGCTTGAGGTTATCAGGTATTCGATAATGCGGCCGCGGATATTGACATTGTCGATAAACGCCGCGGCTGCGATTTCACTCTGCGCTTCGCGTACGCGCGCGTTGAGGTCGTCTCTTAAATCGGCGTATTCCCGCGAGCGGAGAAAACGCGCGGCGCGCGCCGGGGCTTCCGTTATATTTTCAATTTCACGTTCCGTTGGCTCAAAGCGCCTACCCTTAGGCTCGATTGCGTTGGTTTTCTCGACCAGGCGCTCCAGATTCTCCCGGAAAGTGAACGATTCGTGAATTGAAAACAGGGCTTCAAAGTTATGAGGTATATTCTCGAGACCGCCGATATTTCTCATAATATCCGAAACGTTGAAGCTTCCCTTGATATTATCCGTTCTTAGCTGCTGAGAGGAATGGCTGATTTTTGAGAGAAAAGTGGCGTTTGCCAGGAGAGGCACGTTTTCGGCGGGGGTTACGAGGCAGACAATGAATGGCAGAGCGTCGTACTTCCGCAAAGCGGAAAGCGAAAGAACCGTATTGCTGGGGTGCAGGCCCGCGGCCTGACAAAACCGCACGGCAAAATGCTCCGAGCAGAAAACGCTTCTTTCTACCGTCAGACCGAAGCGTTCTTTAGAAGAATGCGACAGCCCGGCTTTATCCGTTTTTCCGTTTAATGAGGTCAAATAACAAATCAGCTTATCTAGGGCTTCACGGTCGTACATTTACACGCTTCCACGCCTGTGAACAGGGTTTCCTGCGAATCGGAGGGAAGCTCTTTCACCTTCTGTTTAACTTCTTTTTTCTGCTCCGCCAAGGAATTGCGTTCCCAAAAAACATTATTGGAATAACCCTGAATCGAAGGATCGCGCTCGGCCAAATCCAGCCTTTTTTCCGCCAGAGCGCAATACTCGGGTTCTTTCTCAATTCCTATGTAATGCCGGCCAAGCTTTTTGGCTGCAACACAGGCGGTGCCGACGCCCAAGAACGGGTCGAGCAGCGTTTCGCCCTTATTGGAGCTCGCGAGCACAAGCTTTGCATAAAGCTTTTCCGGCTTTTGAGTCGGATGGTCCGTGTTTTCGGGCATCGACCAATAAGGGACGGAAATATCGTCCCAGAAGTTTGAGGGGAAGGTGTCGCGGTAATTACCGTTTTGGGTTTCCTGCCAATCCTTGGGAACGCCGTCCACCCGGTAGGGAGCCATTACTTTCCTGCGCTGCTTGACCGCTTCAACGTTGAAAGTGTAATTTTTCGACACCGTCGCAAACCAGATGTCCTCCATGGAGTTTTTCCAGTTTCTTAACGCGCCCCTGCCTTTTTCACGCTGCCACGTTATACGGTTCTGGATGATAAAATAATCGCTTAATATAGAACCGATTATGACGCTTGTTTCCCAGTCGCAGCAAACGTAAACGGAGGCGCTATTCTTGAGGGTGTGCAGGGAGCACTCTATCCACTTCCGCGTAAACGCTTCATAATCGGACGTATTCATTTTACGGAATGTGCTTGTGCTGAACTTCTTGTCAAGGTTATACGGCG
>JAUZPW010000177.1 GCA_030705725.1 Bacillota bacterium | reverse complement strand
TGTATTGACCCGAGGCAAGCCCATCGATCTTAAGCTTGCCGGAAAACGTGCCGGATTTATCGACCTGGACCTCCGTTTTTAACGGCGTGCTGTCATAGCTTCCGATATCGAGCCTGAGCTCCGCGCTGCCGGGGATCTCGAATTTGCCGTCTCTCGGGATGACTGCGCCCCAGACGGACACGGTATCAGTCGGCTGATACTTTGCACGGTCAGTGTAAATATAGGTATAATACTGTTCGTTTATTTTATTGGAGCTATCTGAGGACGACAGGTTAAGCGCAGCTATAAAAGGCACTTCGCTTCCGGAGACTGTAAGAGCCGCGAAATCCTCACTTTTTATTTCGGGCGTATCGATACGCGCGGTGCCGTCAGACGCTGTTTCGGCTTTTGTCCCGTTTATGTCGGCGTTTACTCCGGAGACGGGAGCGCCGGTTTTGGTGCTGTTGACCCAAACGAGCTCGGAGCCGTTTACGGACATGGAATAGACGGAGTAGGGATGGACCTGTATAAGTTTCTGCAGATGCGCTCCGCCGCCGGTTATGTCCGCTAGGTACTGCCCGTCGGGAAGATTATCGGGAAACGCTATAAATCCCGGAAGCCAAGTCTGATTCAGATCGGATCTGCTGATTTTCGAGGTGAATTCTGAGATTTGTGAAAGGCCTTCCGTCGATATCGAATAGTCCTCTGAGTAACCGAGATTATCGTTTATATAAGAATACCGGTCTTTTAAAGCTTTGAGATAGCCGGACGCGCCGCCGAACTTAAAAAGCTTTACGTTAAAATCGGTATTTTTAAAATCACCGCTCGAGTAGACCTCTATAACCGGCGCAATGCCTGAAGCGAAGGTTTCCGCGATGTCGCCGCTGACGTAAATATAGCGGCCGTCCGCAGGAGTTTCCTTCTGGGTCCTGAACGAGAAAACATAATCCTGCTTGAGCTTTTCCCCGCCGGAAGATGCGAGCCCTTTATCAATCTTTACCGTATAGAGGGTGTCTGTCTTAAGCGAGTCGGGAGCAAAAACGTAGGTCTTGCCGTGCTTTTCAAACTTCCCGGATACTTTTGGCTCGATCGAGAAGCTTTCCTCGAAATTCGCAACATCGAGATAAGAAAGGGTGACTTCTATACCCGTATTTACGGGAACGTTGTTTATTCTATCCGAAGGAAGAACGCTTACCACCTTAAACACATTTTCGGTTTGGAAGGCCCATGAGCGCCTTTTGCCAGACCCGTCGTCCGAAAAAGAGATGATACTGTCGGCGGCGAGTTCTTTGGAGAATTTAAGCAGGTATTTGTCCTTGCCCTGCTTTTTAAGAGTGTAGTCGGAGGACGGAGTGACGACAAGGCTCTTTTCAAGCTCTTTTTCGCCCATTCCGGAGGAACAGGTGATTACAAAATCCGTATCGGCATCGATCCCATGCCCCGTATTTTTCAATGCGCTGATGCCGGTGATAAAACCCGCGTTTTTATCAGAGGGCTGATTTTTCAAATAAAACAGAAAAATCGCCAGCAGCGCTAAAAATATCGCGGTCGCCGTGTAATAAACGGGCTTGATTTTTGAAATTAATTTAAGCAATGAACTGAACCTCCGATGTGATAATATATTTGTTACCTTATTATACCATGAAAGTAAACAATAAACAAAAAGACCGCCTTAACTTTAATACTGCCTAAAACCGAATATGGCAAATATTAATTTATAAGACAGTCTTTTCGGAATTTTGTTCCAATCTTATTTGCTTAGAAAAAGGAAATATTTATAAATATTTTATAGAAATTTAAAAAAAATATAATATGTTATAAATTAATTATTCATAATTTACTGTTATATTAATAACAGAATTTTTCATTTTCTTCTTCCCTTAATAAAAGAACAGCCGACAGTCTGTTCTTTTATTTTTTATATTATTTTATCTGATAAAGTTTGTAACCTGGCGTTTTTCTTTTTGAGGAAAATCAACGCCGCACTTTTTGCCGGCGTCTATGCATTTTAAGAGCCAGGCCATATTTTGACCGAGAGTCCGCATTGTCTGCATTCCTTCAAGGTCCTGCAAGGCTTCTTCCGGCGTTTCGCCGTAAACCATGTTCCAATACTGGGACGATACGACCGGCATACCCGAGATCGTAAAGTACTTATTGAGCTGGTCGAACGCCGAGGCGGCCCCGCCACGGCGGCAGCAAACGACGGCTGCCACGGGTTTATAGGCAAACCCCGTTCCTGCATAGAAAAAGCGGTCGAGAAAAGAGGTAAGGGCGCCCGACGGGCCCGCGTAATGGACGGGCGATCCGAAGACAAAACCGTCGGCATTCTTTGCTTTTTCGAGAGCCGCGTTTACAGGGTCGTCGTTATAAACGCATTTGCCGTCTATTCGGCAGTGTGCGCACCCCATACACCCTCTAACGGGCTTAGTTCCTATGTGAAAAATCTCGGTTTTGATTCCCTCGATTTCGAGCGCTTTCGCCACCTCGCAGAGGGCGGTATAAGTGCAGCCTTTTTCGTGAGGGCTTCCGTTAACAAGAAGAACCTGCATATTAAAACCTCCGATTAGTAAAAGTTAAATTAAAGATATTATATCTTTAGCCGCGCGAATTCTCCATAGTTTTAGCGTTTATTGTCGAGCGCGAGCTTTTTGAGCCTATTAGAGAGATCCGCCGTGAGTGACGCGCCGTCGGCGCGCCATTTCCAGTTGCCTTCGGCGATGCCGTGGGTGTTCATTCTGGAGTCGTCGCTAAGGAGCAGCAAATCCTGAAGCGGAATTATAACCCACGGGGCTTCGGACCTGTAAAGCTTTTCGACGACAGCCATGGCTTCGGACTCGGGGCTTTTATCCGGAAAACTATCGGCGCAAAAGCTTAAAAGCGTCGGATTGTCATGCGTGCCGCTGTAAAAAATACGGTGAGACGCGCTTTTTTTTGTCATGTTTTCCATTTCGGACGCTGAAAACTGCCATACATTCATTCCGGGAGAGCCCGAAAGCTTTATTAAATTGCAAACAGATGCGTCGAGCTTGCCTAGATCCTCGGCAATAACGGGAAATTTGCCAAGCCGTTTGCGCATTTCCGTCAAAAAATCCGGGCCCGGCCCGCAGAGCCATTCACCGTCGGAGGGGGTTTTTCCCTCTGGTATGGCAAAATACGCCGAGAAAGCTCTGAAATGATCGAGCCTAATATAATCGTGCAGTAAAGCCGCCCGGCGCAGCCTTCTTTCCCAGAAGAGGAAAACGCTGTCAGGGTTTCCTTCCCAATCGTATAGCGGGTTTCCCCAGTCCTGCCCCAATGAGCTGAAACAGTCGGGCGGAACTCCGGCGTGCAGCGGAGCGTATCCTTTTTCGTTAAGCCTGAATATTTCACGGTTTGCCCATGCGTCGGCACCGCCGGGAGAGGCGTATATCGGAATGTCGCCGATTATGCTTATGGAGCGGTCGTTTGCATATTCCTTTATTCTAAGCCAGGAGCGCTCGAGTAAAAACTGAAGACGCTTGTATTTTTCTGCGGAAGCCTTATGCGTGTTTTTAAGATCGTCAACATCTAGCCGGTCCCTTTCGCGCTCGGGCCACTTCTGCCACGCGCCCCCGTAAACATCCATCAGGGCCATGTACAGAGCGTAATCGTCAAGCCAAAAATTGTTATTACGGCAAAATTCCAAGTAAGCGTCGTCGCTGAAATCATTTTTACATTTGGGAACGCTGTCAAGCGCGAACAAAGCAGGGGAGAGGTACGGCGAGCTTCCCTTTCCCGCAGGATTTAAGGGCAAAACCTGCCAGAGCTTCTGCCCGCTTCGGGCAAGAAAATCTATAAAATCGAAAATGTCTTGAAGAGAAGCTCCATCAGCCCGGCGCGCCGGAACGGAGCTTATATGGCACAGCACCCCGGCCGATCTCTTAAGCTCGGTATACTCCGGCGGATTATCCATAAAATAAAGCACTTTTGATGAAAGCGGCAAAAGCTCAAGGCTAAGCTTACCGTTTTGGGGCAAAAGCTCCTCGGAGCTAAGAAGCTCGAGCACGTAGCCCGCTTTTGTATTTAAGGAGACTTTTTCAAGCACCGACACGCTTCGGTTTATTAGGATAACGATCTCTTCATTAGAGCCCCGGCGCGTAAACGAAAATACGTTATCGGAGAGGCCCAGGGGTGAAAAATCCCCCGATAAAAGCAGTTTACTGTGTGCCCGGAGCTTAGCCAAGGCCCTGTAATGCTCCGTGAGTTCGAGATCAGGGGAGTCCCAAGGAAAAGGAGCACGGTTAAACGGGTCCTCACAGCCCTCGAGACCGGCCTCGTCTCCATAGTAAATGCAGGGCACGCCCAACACGGTATACTGTATAAGTGACAAAAGCTTTAGCCTTTTTTTGGCGAGCCCGTATTTT
>JAUZPW010000176.1 GCA_030705725.1 Bacillota bacterium | reverse complement strand
TATCTAAAGCAATTAATTGCACTGCAATTTTCAATGCAATTTTATCACGTGCCGCAACCCTTGTCAATAAATTAGTTTGCATTGAATTTATGCAAATTTACGCAAACAATATTGACATATATACCCCTTCATGGTATCGTTTATTTTGCGGCTTAAAGCGGACTTTTCGCTTCAGCGTCGACGGGTTTAATATCTATGTTTTCGCCTTAATGCCTTTTCGGAATGCGGCTCTGTCCGCGTCTTTATCCGAAACTCCGCAGATTGTAATACCCCGGGCCGGCAATAAAGATGCAAAGGACGATATAATGCGGTTTGATAATAAAAAAAGACGTTCGGTCGTAATGCTCTACCTCTTTGTTTTTATGGCGGCCTTTGGTATATCCGGCAGCATGTTCGGAACACTTCAGCCGGGTATTATAAAGTATTATGGGCTCAACCTTAAAGAAACCTCTCTGTTTGTTGTGGTTCAGGAAATCGGCATTCTGATTTCCATGACCGTAACGGCTCTTTGGGCCGACAGAGTGAATAAAAACCGTCTTATCGGCGTTTCTTTTCTTCTTATGGGGCTTTTTCTCTATATGATGGGTATGGCGCCCGCGTTTTATTGGCTGCTTGCGGTGCGTGCCTTTTTGGGTATGGCGTCTTTTATCGGAAATAATACCTGTTCCTCGCACGTCTCAGATTTATACGGTCCGGACCGTTCGAAGAATATGGCCCTGCTGCATACCTTCTACGGGTTAGGCTCGCTAGTAGGTCCGGCTTACGCCGCGCTTACACTTCGTTATCACGGCTGGAACTGGAGCTATAAGGCTCTTGGCATGGCGTCGTCTATTATAGCCCTCATGTTTTTGGTCAGCCTGTCCATAGTGAAGGAGCCCGTCCCTTTCATCCGCGTTTCGCATGAGAACGGCAAAAGGACGATACCGTTTAGTAAACTTCTGAAAAGCAAAAACCTTCACGCCTTGGGTGCGGCGAGCGCATGCATTTCAGCGTTTCAGCTGCTGCCGGTTTGGCTGCCTACATACCTTATCTTTCAGAACCCGAAAAGCTTTACGGTTGAAAACTGTTCAGTCATTATGACGCTTTATTATGTTGGCATGGTGCTGAGCAGGTTCTGTTATTCATATTTGTCAGGAAGGCTGGCGCCGCAAAGATATATTAAGGCCGCGTGCGCTGTAAGCGCAGCAATGCTGGTTCCCGCGCTGATTTTTCAGCTGGGCTGGTTTTTGTATATCTGCCTTTTCGTCACGGGGCTTATTTCCGGCGCGCTTTATACGACACAGTATTTGCTTGCGTGCCAGGAATTCCCGGAAAACTCCGCGGGCGCCACGTCCGTTATCAGCCTTTTTTCCGCCTTGGGAAGCATGCTCATAAACGCTTCTATAGGCTTCATCGCCGACTGCGGCTTTTTTACCCCGGCAATGTTCGTGCCGGTTCTTTTTATCGCGGCGGCTCCCGTTATTATTTCCTTAGCGTATAAGCCGGTTAAAGATCCGGCTAATGTTTAAGATTTTAATAGAAGCAGGAAGTCCGGCATGAATTAATGCCGGACTTCCTGCTTCTTAAGGATACCTTAATCTGTTAACCCGGGTTTCTGGTCTCGGTCAAAAAAGTATCGCGGTATTTACTTTTCAGGGTGTTGTAAGCCGTTTGCGCGGCTTCTTTTTTTTCAAAGAACCCGAAAACGGACGGCCCGCTTCCGCTCATAACGGCGCCGAGCGCTCCGTTTACTATAAGTTCTTCCCTTATCTCCGAAACTGTGCGGTGCTGAAGCCTCACTACATCAAAAAGGACGTTATAAAGCCTGATAGAAAGCTCCGCCAGATTCTGCCCGTCGATCGCCTTCAGCGCACCCGCCGTATCTGGGTGCGAAATAATCCTGCGGCTGTCGAGAGCCTTGTAGACCGCCGCTGTGGACACGGAAAAAGCAGGCTTTGTTAAAACGACAAACGCATGCGGAACCGCTTTTAACGGAGTAAGCTTCTCCCCGATTCCCTCCGCCAGCATCGTACCGCCCGTAAGGCAGAACGGAACGTCCGCCCCGATGGCTTCTCCCAGCTTGCATAGCTTTTCATGAGAAATCCCGGCCCCGAAAAGAGCGTTAAGCCCCTTAAGCACGGCGGCCGCGTTTCCGCTTCCGCCTGCAAGTCCCGCCGAAACGGGGACCCGTTTTTTTAAATCTATCGTCAATCCGGGGTTTTTTATTCCGGTTTCGTCAAAAAAAAGCTGCGCCGCTTTATAGGCGAGGTTTCTCGAATCTGTCGGAAGATACGAAAGGTTGCTCCTTACCCGTATCTCACCGGGCTCCCCGGCAGTTTCTATACGAAGGGTGTCGTGCAGCTCGATCGTCTGCATTATCATCCTTACCTCGTGATATGAATCCTGTCTTTTAGACAGCACGTCAAGCGTCAGATTTATCTTTGCGTAAGAATTCTGCAAAATTTCCGCCATTTGCCACCTATTCTCCGATCTCAGCAAAGACCGGCTTTCTGTTTTTATAATAAGCGATGTGGGAAAAACCGGCTTTCCGGGCCGCATTGCAGGCTTCGGCCAATCCGAAGCCCAGCTGGCCTTTTACATGCGAGTCGCTTCCCGTGGTGACTATTTCTCCTCCGAGCTCGCGGTAGCGTTTAAGAACAAAATTCTCCGGCCCTACCCGTTTCTGCCAGTCCGAAAGTCCGCGGGTGCCTATTTCAATGCCGATCCCCTTGTCGACCGCTTTTTTTAATATAAAATCTATTAGATCCATGTAATCTTTTACGGTAGGTTGGTCGATATATCCTTCGAGAACCCTGAGCGGATAATCAAGATGCGCTATAACGTCAAATCCTCCGTAAGAAACCATGCTAAACAAATCCTTAAAATAGTCGATAAACATTATGTCCGGTTTTATTTCGTTATAATTGACATAATAAACATCACGGTATTTCCCGTCCGAGGACCTGTATATGTGAAGCGAGCCAAGGATAAAATCGAATCCGCCGTTTAATATCAGGTTTTCCGCCTGCTTGGGATTGTGATGGGGTTGTCCCAGTTCTATTCCGAAGAGGATTTGAAGCTTTCCGCCAAACTTGTCGGTTACCCTTTTATATTCTCGCGTTCTGTCGTCTTCTCTTTTAATGTAATAGCTTTCGCCCGTCGGGCTGGGGCTGACTTCCCAATGCTCCGTGAACGCCATACAGTCAATTTTCTTTTTAACGGCTTCAAGGCACATCGTTTCCATATTTTCAAGGCCGTCGGCCGAAAAATTGCTGTGAACATGCATATCGCAAAGCTTCAAGGAAACCACTCCCAAATAAATGTACATCTTATTATACACTGCTTGAAGTAAGCGGGCAAGTAAGTCAGCGAGCGTTACCGTATTATGCATTTTCAAATACTTTTTATGTTTTTTTTGTTAAAATTGCTATTTAACATTTACGTTGTAGATGCTATACTATCTTAATTAAGTAACTTGTAAAAAGGCGGGAGGCAATTGCGTGGAGCATCTGGATATAATAAACCGGATCATAGAGGCTGAGCAGCAGGCGCAGAAAATTGCGGGAGAGGCCGCCAGCGCCAAGGAACATCTTAATGAAACAATTTCAGTAAACCGGGAGAAAATCCACGAGGATTATATGAGCCGTGCAGACAGGCGTATTGAAATCGTCAGAAACAGTGAGAAGGAAACAACTGACGAAGCGATAGCAAAGCTTGACGAACTGCTTAAACAAAAGCTTGCTACGGTTGAATCGACGTATACGCAGAACCGTGAGCGGTGGATCGACACGCTTTTTGGTTCTGTTGTCGGTAGCTGAGTATGCGCGGGGATCAAAGATATGCGGGTCTTTTCACAAAGATCCATGCTCTTTACGGAAAACGTTTGCGTTCGGAAGACTACAAGCGGATGTCAGCCATGCATTCGCTGTCCGAGCTTGTGGTTTATCTGAAACGTTATCCCGGCTGGTCGGGCCTGTTGAGTTCAATAGATGAGTATAACGTAAGACGCGGTTATCTGGAATCGGTAATAAAGCGTTCCTTCTTTCAGGAATACGAAAGGCTCATGCATTTCGTGCCTGAAAAAGATAAGGAGCTTCTGAGCTTTCCAATACGCCAGAATGAAATTGAGCTGATTCTCGAATTTCTGCGGTGTTTATCGCTCAACCAGCTTGAGGATTTTTCGGTAAACCTCCCGGCCTTTTTTGCGAAGCACAGCAAAATCAAGCTGTCCGCGCTGCAGAATGCTAACACCTATGACGAGCTGCTCGCAGCATTACGCAAAACGGGTTATTACGGCGCCTTGTCGCGTCTCGCGCCCGGAGAAGACCGGCAGATTGATTATAATACCAGAGAGCTGGTTCTCTGGCAGAATTTTTACGAAAGTATTTTATCTGCGATAAAAGAGAATTATACCGGCGAAACCCGCGCC
>JAUZPW010000175.1 GCA_030705725.1 Bacillota bacterium | reverse complement strand
CGAGGCTGTAGACTGTGTCGAGCGGAGAATAGCAGAGCAGGTCGACTACGCGGTTTATGCCCCAGTAAGTCGGGTCTATCGTCTGGATGCCGAGCCTCTTGTACAGCTCCGCTTTGCGGCGGTCGTACAGGCGAGCGACAACCTTTGGAACCTTGAAAACCTGACCGGCAAGTCGGGCGGCGACCGCATTTGTTTCGTCGCTTGAAGTCAGGGCGGCAAGACCGTCCACGCGCTCTATCCCTGCTTCTTTCAGCACGTCGCGGTCAAAACCGAAACCGACGATGGTTTTTCCCTTAAAGGAAGGCGGCAGAACCTCAAACGCAGACGGGTTAAGATCTATAACGGTGACGGCATGGCCGCCGGAGCTGAGCGACTGCGCCAGGCCTGCCCCCATACGGCCGCAGCCTATAACGATAATTTTCATTTATGAACCCTTCCTTTCATTCCTAATACGCATGTCCCGTTTGCGCATGATCGCTTTCCGCAGCTCATCTGTAAATAGCAAGATCGGCGGCCAGATAAGCAGGAAGGAAATCTCACGCAAGCCAAGCGGAGCGGTATTAAAGAGGTCGTGCATAAACGGTGTGTATACCAGGGCGGATAAAACCAAAAGCTCGGTTACAATCCCAATAAGCACCATACGGTTTGAAAATATGCCTACCTTGAATACCGAGGCACGGTCCGTCCGGCAGTTGAACACAACGCCTATCTGGCAGAATACAATTGCGGCGAGCGTCATGGACGTTGCCATGCGGTATACCGGTCCCGACGAGGCCAGGGGCACCGAAGGCCAGCCGTACAAATGATTCAGGAAGAAATACGTAATCATAGCCGCCGCTGATTCTATCATACCATACCAAAGCATGGCGCGTATCAATAATTTTCTGCTGAGAAGAGGTTCTTTCAGCGGGCGAGGCGGACGGTCCATGGACCCTGCTTCGGGAAGCTCGGCGCCGAGCCCGATCGCGGGCACCATATCCGTTCCCAGATCGATTGACAGAACCTGCATAACGGTAAGCGGAAGCGGGATGCTGCCGCGAGAAAACAGGTATGCGATAAACGGAACCGCTTCCGGCATATTGCTGTTAAAAATGTATGTGGCAAAACGGCGGATATTACTGAATACGGCGCGTCCTTCCTCAACGGCATGTACAATTGATGCGAAGTTGTCGTCGGTAAGGATCATATCGGCGGCTTCCTTAGCCACGTCGGTTCCGGAAATGCCCATCGCGACGCCTATGTCGGCTTTCTTAAGCGCCGGAGAATCATTGACACCGTCGCCTGTGACGGCCACAACGTTACCCATTTCCTGAAGCGCACTTACGACGCGCAGCTTTTGCTCCGGAGCAACCCTTGCAAAAATTACTTCGCCTTTAAGCGCTTCCTTAAGGGTTTCTTGGTCAACCTGCTCGAGTTCCACACCGGTAAAAATACGCGGGTGGTCGCCTTTTATTATTCCGATATGACGAGCGATGCTTTCGGCGGTGAGGCCATAGTCGCCGGTTATCATTATTATACGGATGCCCGCGTGGTAGCATTCCTCAACCGCCGCGGCGACTTCCGGACGGGGCGGGTCAGCCATTGCGATAAGGCCTAAAAATGTCATATCCTTTTCAATCAGCTCCGGGGTGTAAGAACTCATACCTACGGGGAGGCCAAGGTCGTCTGTAAGGGGCCTTAAGGCGACCGCAAGGACACGCAGGCCCTTCAACGCAAAGCTGTCGTTCGATTCCATTACCCGCTCGCGCTCGGCCTCGCTGATGGGACGGACATTGCCGTTTTCGCGCACGTTGACGCAGAGGTCAAGCACCTCTTTAGGTGAGCCCTTTACATAGGCCATCTTGATTTTGCCGAGGGCTGGATCGTTAACCAAATGTATCGTGCTCATTCGTTTTCTGCGCGACTCAAATGGCAGCTCGCGCAAGCGGGGCGAGAGAACGGCTTCGTTTTTTAAATCTATGCCTCCTTTTTGAGCCGACACGAGCATCGCGGCTTCCGTCGGGTCGCCAAGAACGGTCCAACGGGGAGAATCGGCGTCCGGAGGTACAAGACGCGCGTTATTGCAGAGGCCTGAGGCGACAAGAAGGTCGCGTAAATCGCCGTCCGACGCTTCAGTGGCCTGTTTTTCACCGTCCATGATTTTGCCGTCGGGCGCGTAACCGACGCCGGTCACTTTATAATTACGGTCAATAGTCCAAAGGTCGCTGACAGTCATTTCGTTCTGGGTCAGCGTACCGGTTTTATCTGTGCATATAACTGTTGTGCAGCCCAGCGTTTCGACGGCTGAAAGGCGTTTTATCAGCGCGTTCCTTTTTGCCATCCGCTGGACGCCCATTGCAAGAGACAATGTCACGGTAGGAAGCAGGCCCTCGGGCACGAAGGCAACGATCATACCCATGGCGAAAATAAAGCTTTCGGCAATATCCGCGCCCGCAAGCATAACCGCAGCAACGAAAAAGAAAATGCCGATGCTTACGGCCATGACCGATACAATCTTTGTTACCCGGCCAAGCTCCTTCTGAAGGGGGCTAAGCTCTTCCTTCTGGCTCTGTGTCAGGCCCGCTATCTTACCGAATTCCGTTTTCATACCGGTCGCAAATATAACGGCCTTTCCGGTTCCTGCTGCGACATTTGTTCCCGCAAAAACGAGATTCGGCATTTCCGTATGCGAAAGGTCGGTCCTAAGTATAGCATCGGACACCTTATTTACGGCGTTTGACTCACCGGTAAGCGTTGATTGGTCAGCTTTAAGGTCGCTTACTTCGATAAGTCTGGCATCGGCGGAGATTTTGTCGCCCTCGGCAAGCAGAATAATATCCCCTGGGACAAGGTCTTCGGCCAGTATCCTTTGATCCTCTCCGCCGCGCAATACGTGAGTATAAGCGGGAAGGAGCTTTTTGAGCGCCTCTGTAGCCTTTTCCGCTCTGAATTCCTGCATAAAGCTGAAAACGCCGTTGATGATGTTGACCATCCAAATAGCAATGCCTAGCTGAGGCATTTGGGCAATAAAGCCGACAAGACCGCCTAACCAAAGTAAAATTGCCATCAGATGTGTGAAATTGGACACGAACTTTAGGATAAGAGGTTTGCCTTTGACTTCCTGTATGGCGTTTTTGCCAAATTGGCCGATGCGCGCATCCACCTCTTCTTTTGGAAGACCTTCCGTGCTGGTTCCCAATGCGGCGTATACTTCAGAAACGGACATACTTTGAATTTTCTTGTCGATTCCTTCGGTTTGCACCTGATTAGTTTTACTGGACATATTTTTTTCCCAACTCTTTTTTGAAAATATCTATTAATAGTAGTACCAAAATCAACATAAATCAATAGTTGGATATAAAAATTATGTTAAATTTAGTATGCCGCGACAATATCATTGCCGGTTTTGAGGCGGGATATTATCAAAAACATACAATTAATTCGGCTTATTTCCATAAAAAGAGCGCCGGACTGGAAGAAATCCGGCGCTCTTTTTATTTGTTATTTTCACGGTGCGTTTTTTTACGGCGCTTAACGCATTCCGTCAGGAGGTATTCAATCTGACCGTTCAGCGAGCGGAAATCATCCGCTGACCATGCTACAAGCTCCTTCCAAAGCGACGGAGACAGCCTTAAAAGCACCTGTTTTTTTTCTTTTTCGTCCATTCTCCGCCCTCCTTTCGCGGCTTAATATCAATAAAGGGAACCGCTGTTTACGACGGGCTGGGCATCCCGGTTACCGCAGAGCACAACCAGAAGGTTACTTACCATTGCCGCCTTGCGTTCCTCGTCGAGATGCACAATTTCGTTTTCATTCAGCTTAGAAAGAGCCATTTCCACCATCCCGACCGCGCCCTCGACGATCATTTGCCTTGCGTCTATTATGGCCGCGGCCTGCTGACGCTGAAGCATTGCGGCGGCTATTTCGGGAGCATAGGAAAGGTGTGTGATCCGGGCTTCGAGAATTTCGAGGCCGGCAATATCAACCTTTTCCTGTATTTCGTTTTTGAGTTTTTCAGTTATTTCCTGACTGCTGCCGCGAAGCGTTTTTTCGTTACCGTCGCCGGACACGTCGTAAGGGTAAAGACGCACTATGTTCCTTAGCGCCGAATCGCACTGAATCGACAGGTATTCCTCGTAATTATCGACGTTGAAAACAGCCTTAGCCGTATTAACAACCCTCCATATCACCACGATTCCTATAATAATGGGGTTACCGAGCTGATCGTTTATCTTCTGTTTCTCATTATTAAGCGTCATGGATTTTAAGGATATTTTTTTGCTTCTGACCGCAGCGGCGGAGCTTGCTACGCCGACATTCTTCTGAGCGGATGTGGATGATTCAACTGGTTTTACGGTTTTTATCGGGTTGACGGCGACTACAAAAGGATTGACAAAGAAAAAGCCTTCGCCCTTGAGCGTGCCGTAATAT
>JAUZPW010000174.1 GCA_030705725.1 Bacillota bacterium | reverse complement strand
GCATTTGCCGTTTACATCAACAAATACATCAATCCGACTATCGATATCGACCTTGACAGCTTTCGCCTTA
The DNA here is from genome assembly GCA_030705725.1 of Bacillota bacterium. GTDB lineage: Bacteria > Bacillota > Clostridia > Oscillospirales > Butyricicoccaceae > UBA6114. The sequence goes on along the minus strand of JAUZPW010000174.1, from coordinate 4,349 downwards.
ACTTTACCAGCTTTGTCTATTATACGGACAAGAAAACGGGAAAGCCCGCGGAGCTTGAGCAGCTTTACGGCACTGAAAACAGGGTCTGGGCAAATTACGATGAGATACCCGATAATTTAAAAAATGCTTTCGTCGCGATTGAGGACGCCAGATTTTTCAGGCATCACGGCGTGGATTGGAAACGCACAATAGGCGCTACCCTCGGCTGGTCCGGCTTAGTTCCGAACTTCGTCGGCGGCGGCTCAACCATTACTCAGCAGCTTATAAAAAACATCACTAAAGATGACGACGTTACGGTGCAGCGAAAAATTCAGGAAATCCTGCGGGCATTAAACCTTGAAAAGAAATACCGCAAGGAGGACATTCTCGAGCTGTACCTCAACACGATATTCCTGAGCCGCAACTGTAACGGCGTAAAAACGGCCGCCAAGCTTTATTTCGGCAAGGAACTGAAGGACCTCACGCTTGCCGAGTGCGCCTCCATAGCCGGCATAACCAAAAACCCCTCTTACTACGACCCGTTCCGCTTCCCCGAGCATAATAAGGAGCGGCAGGAGCTTATCCTGAAAGAAATGCTGTCGCAGGGCATGATAAAAAAAGAAGAGTACGACGCGGCCATAGCTCAGAAGCTTAATTTCAAGGATCAGGAAAACGAAGCCGCTCAGGCCTCAAAGCAGTCGTATTTCGTCGATCAGGTTATAACCGACGTGCTTAACGATCTTGAGAATAAAAAGCACTACTCAAAAGAGCTCGCGACTAAACTTCTGTATTCCGGCGGTCTTCAGATTTACTCTACGATTGACGTCGATATCCAGTCGAAAATGGACCAGGTTTTCCTTAACGAGAAGAATTTTCCCGGCGTTAAGGGAAAGGACGGCTCAATGCCCCAGGCCGCCATGGTTATCGTTGATCCATATACGGGCAACGTGCTTGCCATGTATGGCGGAAGGGGCGCAAAAACAGTTAACCGCGGCCTAAACCGTGCCACACAGGCCTACCGCTCGCCCGGATCGTCCATAAAACCCCTGTCGGTTTACGCTCCGGCCATTGAATACGGGCTCATAACCCCGGCCACGGTAATGGACGACGTTCCGAAGGATTTCACAGTAAACGCGAAAGGCTGGCCGAAAAACGACGACAATATTTATAACGGCCGCCTGACGGTTCAAAAAGCCGTTGAGGTTTCCAACAACACCATTCCCGTTGAAATAATGCAGAAGCTTACGCCGCAGAAATCCTTTGACTTTATGCAAAACAATATGAACATTAAGCTTGTTGAAACCCGTAAGGCGTCGAACGGAAAAACGCAGACCGATATTGCCCTTGCGCCTTTGGCGCTCGGCGGACTGACAAAAGGCGTAACAGTTCTTGAGATGGCCGCGGGTTATTCGACTTTTGTCAATAAGGGGATTTACAACAAGACCCGCACCTATACAAAGGTCGTCGACTCAAACGGCACCGTTATTCTTGAGAACAAGCCTGAGACTAATATCGCGATGAAGGAAAAAACATCATATTACATGCTTGATCTGCTAAAAGGCGTCGTTACCGGCCCAAGCGGCACCGGCAGGCGCGCGGCTCTCGGGAATATCGCAGTCGCCGGCAAAACGGGCACAACTACGGGAAGCAATGACCGCTGGTTCGTCGGGCTTACCCCGTATTATGTCGGAACCGTATGGTTCGGCTACGATAATCCGCAGGAAGTCAGAGGCGTAACGTCGAACCCTTCGCTTCTGATCTGGAAAGCGGTCATGCAAAAGGTTCTTGAGGGGTACAGCCCTAGACAGTTTGAAGATCACTCCGGTTTTGTAAGCACTCAGATATGCCTGGACAGCGGTCTCAGGCCGACTGATGCCTGCTATAGGGATCCCCGCGGCAGTCGGGTCGCTACAGTACGTCTGGCGCGCGAGGACATACCCGCTGAAGAATGCAATGTGCACTTCCCTGTTCAGATCGATAAATCCACAAACATGATCGCAAGCGAGTTCTGTCCGAAGGAATATCTTGGGGCAGTATCCCTGCTTAAAATAGACAGGATTTTCCCGAAACCCGGCGTAGTAGTGTCCGACCAGAAATATGTGCTCCCCCAGTCGCTCAATCCGGCGGAACAGGGCAAGTCCGGGTATTCAGCCGTCGCCCCCGGCGGCGCGGCAGGTTACAGGCTCTGCAATGTTCATAATTACTTGCCCCCGGCGGTGACAGATCCCCCCTCCGACGGGCAGGACGGAGAAGAAGTCACTCCTCCCGATACCGACAATCAAGGCGGCAATAACGGAGGAAACCATGGCGACTCCGGCGATAACGGCAGCGAAGGACTTCCCGGCGGGCAGATCCCGGTGGCAATAGATTGAGGTGCTTATGCTGAAAAAAACAACCGCTCTCTTTTTGTTTGCGGCTCTGCTTTTTGTCCTGCTGTCCGGATGCTCGTCAACCCCCGAAACGAAAATCGGCATGCTGTCGTCAACCGGCACAACGGACGACTTCAGCATGTCCTCTTCTGTCTGGAACGGGATAGAGCAGGCAGGCCGGGAGTACGGAGTTAAAGCCGTTTGCGAGAAGCCCGGATCGGACGAGCCTGGGAGCTTTCAAAAAGAAACGGAAAAACTTTATAACGACGGTTGCCGTTATATTGCGGCCGTTGGCCCGGAATTTTCAGAAACCGTGGCTGAAGCCCAGGAAAAATATAAAAATGTAAAGTTTATAGCCGTCGACTGCGATTTAGATAAACCCCGCGATAATACGGTAGCAGTTTCGTTTGCCGAGCAGGAAGCAGGCTTTTTAGCGGCGGTAGCCTCTTCGCTCCAGCAAAAAAGCGGCCGCTTCGCAGTTCTTCTCCCGTCGGGAGACAAGTCCGTTACAGCCTATAAAAACGGTTTTTTGCAGGGCGTCGCTTACGCGAATAAAAATTTCGGAACGAATATAGTAATGGGTAAATCCGATTATGTATTTATAAACGGTGAAACCGATAAGGACGGGGCCCTAAAATCGGCGAAGAAGCTTTTTGAAAGCGGTGCGAGCGTCATTTTCGCACCTTGCGGCAGCGCTACCTCCGCAGTAATAGACGCGGCGAAAGAAAAACGTAAGGCGGGAAAAAATGTATTCGCAGTCTGCGCCGATTCGGACTGGTATAAAAACGGAATCTACGACGGAAAAAATTCAGCGGTTATGACTTCAGCGCTAAAAAAAGCCGACAGCGCGCTTTACACGATAATAAAAACAACCTTTGAAGAAAAATTTCCCGGCGGCCGCGAAATCGTTTTTAACGCGAAAAACGACGGTGTCGGGCTTCCCGAAGTAAATCCCAACCTGCGCGAGGATGTTATAAAAACGGAAGCGCTTCTTATCGCGCAGTTAAAATCAGGCGAGCTTTCCGTAAATGAATAATGCAGGGAAATTCAGTAAAACCCGCTTTTATTTCTTTTCGGTTTCGGTTAAAATATTATGATAGAAAAAACGAAAGGCTGAGACAAATTGAAAAATCCGGTTATTACAATTAAAATGGAAAACGGCGGCGAGATTACGGCGGAACTTTACCCGGATAAAGCGCCGAATACCGTGGCGAATTTCATATTTCTTGTTAAAAAAGGCTTTTACGACGGAACGATCTTTCACCGGGTAATCCCAGGCTTTATGATTCAGGGCGGCGATCCTGAGGGAACCGGTATGGGCGGCCCGGGTTACTCGATCCGCGGCGAGTTTTCCTCAAACGGTTTCAAAAACGACTTAAAACATTCGCGCGGGGTTTTGTCCATGGCTCGTTCTATGAGCCCTAACTCCGCCGGAAGCCAGTTTTTTATTATGACGTCCGACGCCCCTCACCTTGACGGACAGTACGCGTCGTTCGGGAAAGTAACGTCGGGCATCGAAACGGCGGACTCCATAGTCAACGCGAAGCGCGACCGCCGCGACCGCCCGCTCTCCGATCAGAGAATAAACAAGATAACCGTAGATACTTTTTCCGAGGAATTTCCGGAGCCCGAGAAGGTATAAAGGCCATGCCCGATATTCAGATTTCCTCGCTTACGAAGTTTTTCGGCGAGAAGCAGGTGCTCTGCGGAGCGTCGCTCGAAATCGCCGAAGGCGAAAAGGTCGGGCTGGTAGGCGCAAACGGCGCAGGAAAAACAACGCTTTTCAGGATTTTGACAGGCGACTGCGTTTGCGACTCCGGAAGCGTTTTTACGTCTAAAGACAAAACGGTCGCTGTGCTTGACCAAATCCCGGTTTATCCCGAGGATTACACCGCCGACGACGTTATGAAAACCGCGTTTCTGCCGCTGATCCGTATCAAAGAGGAGCTAAACGCCCTTGAAAAGCAAATGGCCGCCTCGCCGGAAAAAAACGACGTAAAG
>JAUZPW010000173.1 GCA_030705725.1 Bacillota bacterium | reverse complement strand
GAGGTACCGTCAATTCTTTCGTCCCTCGTCAAAGAAGTTTACAATCCGAAAACCTTCATCCTTCACGCGGCGTTGCTGCGTCAGGGTTTCCCCCATTGCGCAATATTCCCCACTGCTGCCTCCCGTAGGAGTCTGGGCCGTATCTCAGTCCCAATGTGGCCGTTCAACCTCTCAGTCCGGCTACTGATCGCTGTCTTGGTGAGCCGTTACCTCACCAACTAACTAATCAGACGCGAGTCCATCTCAGAGCAATAAATCTTTGACAGCAAAGTGATGCCACTTCGCTGTATTATGCGGTATTAGCACAAGTTTCCCTGTGTTATCCCCCACTCCAAGGCAGGTTCCTCACGCGTTACTCACCCGTCCGCCACTAAGACATCTTTATATTACTACAAATATGTCTCCGTTCGACTTGCATGTGTTAGGCACGCCGCCAGCGTTCGTCCTGAGCCAGGATCAAACTCTCTAAAAAATTGTATCTTAAGTCTTCTCAGACCTAAAACCTTTTTCAGAGCCTTTTCTGGCTTACTGTTGCGCCCATTTCTGAGCGTCTTTTCTTTTTGAGTATCTCTACTCTCAAAGGTATTTTCAGGTGCTCTCGCTTGCATATCGTTGTTTAATTTACAAGGTGCTGCGCCGCTCAAACTCAGGTCTAATGCTTGTTTCCGTTTTCGCGGTGGATTTTTATTATACCACGGAAAACTCTCAAAAGTCAACACTTTTCTTCTGTTAAGTTTTGCTTTTGGTTTTTCTTTTTAGTCCCTGTCGTTAGGCGACTTTAACAATATACCAGACGAACATTCAGTTGTCAACCTCTTTTTTTTCTTTGTCCGTTTTTTTTATTGTGCCGCAAATCATTCCTTGCTATAATTAATGCATTATGAAATACATTATATAAGGGTGAAAACAGTGCCGATAAAGATTCAGAACAGCCTCCCCGCCCGCGCAATACTAGAGGACGAGAATATATTCGTCATGACGGAAACAAGGGCGCTGCATCAGGATATCCGTCCGTTAAAGATAGTAATACTTAATCTGATGCCCATAAAGGTCGTTACCGAGACGCAGCTTCTGCGCTGCCTTTCAAATACGCCGCTTCAAATAGAAATTGATCTTTTGCAGACTTCGACGCACGTATCGAAAAACACTCCCGAGGAGCACCTTTTGAATTTCTATTCTGTTTTTGACGATATAAAAGACAACCGTTATGACGGCATGATAATAACGGGCGCGCCCGTAGAATCCATGGATTATGAGGATGTGGACTACTGGCAGGAGCTCTGCGCGATATTTGAATGGACCAAAACGAACGTCCATTCCACGTTTCACATATGCTGGGGCGCGCAGGCCGCTTTATATTATCATTTCGGCATACGCAAATACCCGCTCCCGAAAAAAATGTTCGGTATATTCGAACATAAGATACTAAACCCCTCAAGCCGTCTCGTGAGAGGCTTTGACGACGTTTTCTGCGCGCCGCACTCAAGGAACAGCGAGGTAAGGCTCAAGGATTTCAGAAAAGCTCCGCAGGTTAAGGTCATGGCAACGTCCGACGAAGCGGGGGTATATCTGGCGTCAGCCGGCCGCGGCCGTCAGATTTTCGTTTTTGGTCATCCTGAATACGACGCGGATACGCTTTCAAACGAATATTTCCGCGATCTTGGCCGCGGCATTCCAATAGAGCCGCCGGTCCATTATTTCAGGGATAACGATCCTGAAAAAGGTCCCGTGGTTTCCTGGCGCTCGCACGCGAACCTCCTTTACACTAACTGGCTTAATTATTACGTTTACCAGACGACGCCTTATAATCTCAACTCAATAAAATAAGCATCAGCCTGCCGGTTTATTCCGGCAGGCGCTTTTATGTCCTGACTGCTCCGTATATAGGCTGAATTTGTTTTCCCTCGAGCGCCGCTTTAATTGCCTCGGGAATCCTTTCCATATCCGCGACTGCGGAGCGCGGTTTTTTTTCGGGGTCATCCTGCGCAAAAGGCACGAAAAAAACATTCTTTCTGTTAAGCAGGGTTCCGATGTTCGACGCGGCTGCCGAAAGCGCGTCGTTTGTTGCAAGTGCCAAAACCAACGGCCGCTCGTTCCTAATGTGAGCTTTAGCGGCCATGGTTACGGTTGTGTCGACAATTCCGTGCGCGATTTTAGCGAGAGTATTTCCCGTGCAGGGTGCAATAAGCATAACGTCGAACATTTTCTTCGGGCCGATGGGTTCGGCGTCTTTAATTGTATGTATAATGGTTTTACCGCAGATCCCTTCTATTCTTTCTATAAAGCTCTGGGCCGTCCCGAATCTGGTATCGGTGCAAAACGCCGTTTCCGACATAATCGGTATTACGTTTGCTTCTCTTCTTCCGAGATCCTCCATAACCGGAAGCACCTTTGAAAATGTACAGAAAGAGCCGCAGAGCGCAAAGCCGATATTCATTCCCTTCATACTGATAGCTCCTCTCCCGACAGTATGTTGTAAATCGTGTCGCGGATTGCCGCCGCCGAGCTTACCGGGGCAACTTTCCCGGGCAGTGACAAAGCCCAAATAACCTTTTTGGACAGCTCCTGCGCCATGTTCATATCCACCCCCCGTGACAGTTTATTTGGATAAGGATTTTAGACTAATAAAAAATGCCTGACTGAGTCAGACATTTAAACTGTTTTTATAAAGTCTTTTTACCGAGCTTTTAAGGGGTAGTTTAGGATTGATTTCAGCAGCCGGCAATGGTCTTTTTCAAGTAGCTTAAAAATTCATCCTTTAATTCAGGCTTTCTGAGCGCGTATTCAACCGTTGCTTCCAGGAATCCCTGTTTGTCTCCGACATCGTACCTTCTGCCCTCAAAAGCATATGCGTACATAGCCTCAACATTGGCAAGCTCTTTCAGTGCGTCCGTAAGCTGTATTTCGCCGTTTACCCCCGGTCTGGTGTTTTCCAGTATCCCGAATATCGCCGGGCTCAGTATATATCTTCCGAGTATAGCCACCCGCGAAGGCGCCTCGGACGCTTTCGGTTTTTCAACAAGTCCTTTTACCTTATAAACGCGGTCCTCGATGGCTTTGCCCGAAACAATCCCGTACTTTGAAACCTCTTCTTTTGAAACCTCCTGGACCCCCAAAATAGTGGTTTTGTACTCGTTGTAAACCTCGATCATCTGCATCAGACAAGGCTTTTCCGAATAAACTATGTCGTCGCCAAGAAGCACCGCGAACGGCTCGTCCCCGATAAAGCTTTTCGCGCATAAAACGGCATGTCCGAGGCCTTTCGGCTCTTTCTGGCGGATATACTGAATCTGCACCATGTTGGAAATATCTCTTACCATTTCAAGAAGCTCGGTTTTACCTTTTGATTCAAGTTCAAGCTCAAGCTCGACCGATTTGTCAAAATGATCCTGAATAGAATTCTTGTTGCGGCCGATAATTACAAGCACCTCTTCTATACCGGACGCCACCGCTTCCTCAACAATATACTGCAGTGTCGGCTTGTCCACAATCGGCAGCATTTCTTTAGGCTGCGCTTTAGTAGCGGGCAAAAAACGGGACCCGAGCCCGGCTGCCGGAATTACCGCTTTACGTACTTGCATAAATAAGCCCCCAATGATGTTTTCATACGCATATTATAATGCTTTTTCCGGGTTTAAGCTATCTCAAATATAAAAATTTGAGAAAATGCAAAAGCCCGGAAGCTCATTTCAATGTACAGATACTTTACGGTTCGGAAAAAGAAAACTCTATAATAATATTTTTATCATTTCCGATAAGTATTTTATTGACGAAAAAAATAAGGGATTCCCGGGTTATTTTTTCAAAGTTAAGCGTTTCATAAACTGTTTTTTGTATTTCTTTTTCATCTTGTTTGTCTTCATACATTTTAAGTCGGTTTAGTATTTCGCTTTCCTCTCTTTCGAGAGCTTCGGAAAAGTCATCATAATCCTTTTGGCTTATAACCCCGCCGGCTTTATCCTTGTAAAGCGAGAGGCGCGCTGTTTTTACCGTCTCGAGGTTTTTGCGGATCGCCGGCGCGGTTTTATCTGTCCGGCCGATTTTTTGCAGCTCCGAAGCAATATCCTCCGCAAGCTGTTTCCTGTCTATCCGGCTTTCAGCCAGCTCGCGCAGTTTTTTTGCCGTTTCGTTAATAACGTCGTCCTCGCGTATGCAGTGTGAAGTGCATAGCTTAAGCCCTGCGTATTTCCGCCACGTCTGGCATACGAGGTAAGTGCGGCTTTCACTTTCCCTGATCGTGGACATAGGAGCCTTGCAGTCCCCGCAGAACACTAGGCCCGTAAGCAAATGCGTTTTGCCTCTTTTTACGGAATTGTACGACCGGATTTTAAGTCTCAGCTGCGCCGCGTCAAAATCCGCCTGACTTATTATCGGCTTATGGGTGTTTAACACCGTTATCCAGCGGCTTTCCGGCAGCGACACCTTTTTTT
>JAUZPW010000172.1 GCA_030705725.1 Bacillota bacterium | reverse complement strand
TGTAGACCAGAAGGTCGCCTATATAAGCGGGAAGCCGCCCTCGGTCACGGTCGAGGGGGCGGAGAAGAACGCGGGACTTAAGGCTTTTGAAAGCCTTATCACCGGCGTTACTTCCGACGAGGAATTCGCGGACACGCTTTCGGATCTTGAGACCGGAGCCTCGAACAAGGGCGTGGAGTGGCTTCACGTATATTATGACAAGAGCGGGAGCTTAAAGTACGTAATCGTGCCGGCGCAGGGGTGCATCCCGCTTTACGACACGCAGTACCAGAAAGAGCTTATTGAGATGATCCGCTATTATGAGATATCGGTCGTTAAGCCGGGAAGCGAGATGATAAGAAAACATGTTGAATGGTGGACGGCGCGGGACGTTTCTCATTATCATGAGGACGAAGACGGCGAATACATATTAGAGTATCGCCTGCCGCACTGGTTCGGGGTTACGAGCATCGACGAGCGCGAGGTCAAAAGGGAGGCGCACGGCTGGGGAAAGGTGCCGTTTATCCCGCTTTACAACAACAGCCGGGCGCAAAGCGACCTAATGCGGAATAAGGGTCTGATTGACGCTTACAACCTTATTTCAAGCTCTTCAACAAACAATCAGGTAGACCTGGTCGAGCTTTACTGGCTGATTCAGGGTTACGGCGGAGAGACGGCGAAGGCCATTCAGCAGAAGCTGAAGATAAACAAGGCCGTGAACATATCTGACCCGAACGGAAAAATACAGGCCGAGCAGGTGACGCTCGGCGTCGCAGACCGGCTTGAATGGCTCAAGATGCTTCGGCGGGATATTTACCACCTTGGCATGGCGATAGACACGGACGACGAAAGCTTCGGTTCGGCGCCGTCCGGCGTCGCGCTCAAGTTCCGGTACACTCAACTCGACATGAAAGCGGACAAAATGATCTTAAAGCTTAAAAAGGCCATGAAGGACTTTTTCTGGTTTGTAACAGAAGACATAAACCGCAAAAACGGCACTTCGTACGACGCGGGGCTTATCCGCTTCGACATTAACAAAAGCATGATTACAAACGATCTTGAGACGGTTCAGATTATCACGCAGTCGCAGGGGCTTGTGCCGGACAAGCTGCTTCTCGCAAAGCACCCGTATGTAGACGACGTAAACCAGGTGATGGAGGATATGGAGGCACAAAAAAAGAAAAATGTCGGGGGCGGATAAAATCCGCAATTTATAATTATGAAACCCTATACCGCCTGACGGGCGGTTTTTTCATACCTAAATTTACCCGTTTGCGCGCGGGACAAAACAAGGCGCACCGCAAAGCGGGGACTGGCCCGAGAAAAAGGACAGCGGACGGAGGTTTTTATGTTGGATTGGCTCAAAACAATTCTGGGCGGCAGTTACACTGAGGAGATCGACAGACAGGTATCGGCTCAGATCGGAAAGGATTTTGTTTCACGCGCGGATTTCAACACCGTAAACGAAACAAAAAAGACCCTTGAAACGACGGTCAAAGACCGCGACGTTCAGCTCGAGGAGCTTAAAAAGGTAGACGCGGCGGGGCTCCACGCAAAAATAAGGGAGCTTCAGGAGACAAACAAAAACACCCGGGCAGATTTTGACAGGCGGTTAGCGGAGCTTAATCTGAACGCCGCGCTGGATGCCGCCATAGCAAAGGAAAAGGGGAAAAACCCGAAAGCGATAAAAGCGCTTATCGACAAGGAGGCGCTTAAGCTAAAGGACGACGGGACGCTCGAGGGGCTCGACATGGAAGCGCTGAAAACGTCGGATCCGTATCTTTTTGAAATCGAAACAAATTCGGTTATGGGAACGGGCGGCGCGAAGGGGAATACCTTTTTATCCGACGGGGCTGAGCCTGAAAAAATGTCCATGTCCCAATACAGGGCGTGGAGGGACAAACAAAAATAAGATTTAAGGAGAGAAATTTATTATGCCCAACACTTTACTTACTCCGGACATCATTGCCAGAGAGGCCTTGCTGGTTCTGGAAAACAATCTCGTAATGGCAAACCTTGTGCACCGCGATTATTCAGCCGAATTCGCGCAGGTCGGCGACACGATTACGATCCGCAAGCCCGCGACGTTTGTATCCTACGACTTTACCGACGCGATAACGGTTCAGGACACGACGGAGGGGAGCACAACCGTTAAGCTTGACCGTCACCGCGACGTATCCTTTGCAGTTACCTCAAAAGAGCTGTCGCTCGATATTCAGGATTTTTCCGAGCAGCTTATTCAGCCTGCCATGCGCGCTCAGGCGCAGGCAATCGACCAGGATATTTTGAACGAGGCCGCGAATATCCCTGCTTCGGTCCAGGCCGCGGCGTCGCCGACGAATCTCGCGGACATCGCGGCTTTAAGCAAAACGCTTGATCTCGCAAAGGCTCCGCTCGATATGCGCAGGCTGGTTCTGCACCCGACGCACAAATACCGCTACGCGCTTACGGACAATTTATCGAAGGTCGCGTACGCCGGAAACGGACAGACGCTCAGAAACGCCGAGCTGGGCAGAATCTATTCGCTTGATACCTACATGGATCAAAACGCGCCGGACACGCTGGCCTCGGCCGCGGGTACCGCGACAGGCTATACCGTGACGGGAGCGAAGGGAGCCAGAAAGGTTGCGCTTTCGTCTTTAAGCGGCGCCGCCGTGACGGTCAAGACAGGCGACGGGTTTATTCTCGACGGGCGCCTTTACCGTTTCACGGCCGACGGAACCGGCGTATCGGGCGCCATGGCGGAGATAAGCATCGATATGCCTTTGCTTGCGGATTACACCGCGGCGGCCGTTTACGTCGTCAGGGCGACGCACAGCCTCGCGTTTCACAGAAACGCGATTGCGCTTGTAACGCGGCCTTTGTCGCTGCCTCTGGGCGCCGCGAAAGCCGCGACCATAAACGACCGCGGCATGGGCGTGCGCGTTGTGTATCAGTATGACACCACGACAAAAAAGGACACTATTTCGCTTGACATCCTTTATGGGATCAAAACGCTGGACGCTAATCTGGCGGTTAAGCTAGTCGGATAGATTGACCTAAAGTGAACTTTTCAGAAATGCAGCCGCGAGGCGGTGACCGGGGAGTTTCAATATAAAAAGGATGTGAAAAAATTGAGCGTGGCAATGCTTATGACGCTGCTGGGGCTCGACAGTTCCAAGGAACAGTTCGCGGAGTTCGCATACAGTCAGGCGGAGGACATAATAAAAAACCACTGCCGGATCGGAAATATACCGGCGGAGCTTAAAAACGTTGCGCTGAGCATGGCGATGGATTTGTACAGAGCTCAGAACCTGGGGGATGAAGCGCCTGCTCTAGGGTCAGTTAAAACCATTACAGAAGGGGAAGCCTCGGTGGCCTTCAGATCCGCCGCCGGATCTACGGATGAGAGGTACGCGGAGAATCCGGGGGTCACGTTCCTTAAAAATTACGAGAAGCAGCTCGAGCGGTTCAGAAAGCCGGGGTGGTAGATATGGCCGATTTATCGTCTTCGATAACCGCGGCGGGTGCCGCTATCCGGGCATTTTTTAACGGAACATGCGCGGTCACAGGCTTTGCGCATGTTAAAAACGAGGCCACGGGCGAGACTGAGCTTACGGAAATCACTTTATACTCCGGGGCGTGCAGGCTTTCGGAGACACAGTCGGCTGCGCTTCAGACAGAAAGCTTCGCGGGCATCGGCTCCGACGCCGTCCTGTTTTTGCCGAAGGGGGCTTCGGTGTCGGCGGGCTGCAAAATTAAGGTCGCGCAGGACGGCGTTTTTTCGGAGTTCGAGCAGGCGGGAGAGCCGACGGTTTACGCCACGCATTGCCAGGTCAAAATGAGGCGGGTTAGAAAAGCATGAACGTTATACAGATAAGAAACGGAATTATAGCTTCGCTTCTAAGGAGCTATCCGGATTTACCGGTTTACGGAGAAAAAATCAGACAGAATTTTTCGGAGCCGTGCTTTTTTATTTCAGCGCTTAACTCGACGATCATAAAAGAAATCGGATGCAGATACCGTTTCGGAGCGGAATTTGAGGTTCAGTATTTTCCTCCAAAGAGCTTAAAGACCAACGAGGAGCTCTACAAAGAGGGCGAAGCGCTGATCCCGGCTTTAAGCGACGCCGATACTGAAGACGGCGCGATAAGGCCCAAAAGCGTCAGGTACGCGGTAAAAGACGGCGTACTGCATTTTTACCTTTCTTTTATTTGGTTTGCGCTTGAAAATATGGGCAGCGCACCCGAAATTTCTGAAATTAAGACGGAGGTCAGAAATGGCTAAAAACACGGAGCGCGCCGAGGTTGAAGACCGGGGCGCGGCGAAATTTACGGTATCGCAGCTCGCGAAATCATTGCAGTTTACCTTTATGGAAAAATGCGTCCTGAGGGTGATACTCGATCCCGGAGGGGAATATACGGTTGCAGAGGCCAAGGCCGCTATCGGGGATTTTATGAAAAAGGAAGTGGATTAAATTGGC
>JAUZPW010000171.1 GCA_030705725.1 Bacillota bacterium | reverse complement strand
TGGCTGAAAACACCGTCCAGGATCAGGCTGATTCCGAGTTTTTCGGCCTCCGTTACAAGCTTCTTAAAGCTTTCGTCGTTTCCGAAGCCCGGGTCGATGCGCGTATAATCCGCCGTATCATATTTATGGCTGCTGGAGGCCTCAAAAATGGGGTTAAGGTACACAGCACTTATTCCCAGGCTTTTGAGGTAGAGCAGCTTTTCGCATATCCCCTCGAGCGTTCCGCCGAATATGGGCCAGCGGGTAACCTCGCCTTTTTCGTTTTTAATATAAAAAGGGATGTCGGAAAAGCTTTCCGTAAAGAGGCGTTTCGCCCCGTGCCAGCTCTCGGGACGGACGGAATCTTGCCGCCTTTTTTCAAAATCGCTCCCTCTGCAAAACCTATCCGGGAAAATCTGATAAACAACGGCGTTCTTGAACCATTCGGGAGCCGGGCTTTCTTCATATACGGTAATCTGATAGGGTATTGGCTCGCTTTCTGAAAGCCGGCCTGAGCCGCCGTACCCTTCGGCGTTATTGCCGTAATAAATCGTATTGCCGCCGCCGTCCGTTAGGATAAAATAATACCAAAGCAGAGCGCCCTCGGAAGGCGTTTTTATTTTTACGAAAAAGCGAAGCTTATCCTCTAAATTACCCTCCATCGGGATTCTTTCCTCTTTTTCTCCATCGCGGCGCAGGATAAGGTCGCACCCGGTTATCCCGTCGGTAACCGCCGCCTCGAGCGTGAGGGAGACTGTTTCGCCCGCTCGCACCGCGCCGAAAGGACTGCGGAACGCTAAGTTATGCGAATTGTGGCAAGCTGTCATAATAACTCCAATTATTTAAGCATATCCTTGTAAAGCGCGGCGTACTTTTTCGCAGAGGCGCTCCAGGAGTAGTCCTCATTCATTGCGTTTCGGGCCAAAGCTTCAAATTTGTCCCTGCTTTCAAAATAGAGCCTGACGGCGCCGCGAACGGTATCCAGCAGCTCGTGGGCGTTGAAATTTGTGAAGCTGAAGCCGTTGCCCTCTCCGGTAAATTTATTGTATGGCCTGACGCTGTCATTGAGGCCGCCGGTTTCTCTCACAATGGGAAGCGTGCCGTATCGCATAGCTATCATCTGGGTCAGACCGCAGGGCTCGAACAGGGATGGAACCAGAAGCAGGTCCGCACCGGCGTAAAGCTTTCTCGAAAGGCCTTCGTCGAATGCCAAGCGGGCTGAAACCCTGCCGGGATAAAGACCGGTGAAGTGACGGAACGCGTCCTCATACTTTTTATCTCCGACGCCCAAAACGGCGAACTGCACATTTTCCTGCATAAGCTCTCCGAAAACCCTTACAACGAGATCAAGCCCCTTTTGTTCTGTAAGGCGGCTTATAAGAACTATAAGGGGTATTCCCGGGTTGGCCTCAAGCCCGAGCTCGACCTGAAGGAATTTTTTGTTTTCGCTTTTTTTATCAAATGAATCCGCAAGGTAGTTTAAGTATATATCCTTATCCGTTCCGGGGTCGTATTTTTTATTATCTATGCCGTTTAGTATACCTGTAAGAATACCGCGCCTCCTTATAAAAATATCCTGCGCGCGTTCGCCGTAAAAATCCGTGCAGATTTCGTCCGCGTATGTCGGGCTGACGGTCGTGAGCCTGTCGCTGTAATTTAACGCCCCTCTCATATAATTTACGGCGTCAAACTGCTTTAGCTGGCTTGCGGCGTTGGGGCGGTTATCAAGACCGAGCACATCGCCGAGATAAAAACCGGGAAACACGCCCTGATATTTAAGGTTATGAATCGTGAAAACGGTTTTAACGGCCCCGTACTTTGAGTCGTCGTTGAAATTCTCCCTTAAATAAACGGGTGCGAGGGCCGCGTGCCAGTCGTGGCAATGTATTATATCCGGAAAGAAGCCGGGCAGAAAGCTGATGCATTCAGCGACAGCTTTTGAAAAATATGCGGTTCGTTCTCCGTCGTCGCCATAACCGTAGAGTTTATCGCGGTTAAAATAGTATTCGTTGTCTATAAAATAATATATTACGTCGTCTAAAGTCAGGGTTTCTATGCCGCAGTACTGATTTCTCCATGCAAGGTCCACGCGGAAATCCGTGACATGCTCCAGCTTTTTCCTGAACTTTTCAGGCATTGTCTTAAATTTCGGGAGCATCACGCGGACATCGCAGCCCGCGCCGTTAAGAGCGCCGGGCAGACTGCCGCAGACGTCGCCAAGCCCGCCTGTTTTCGCGAAAGGCTCAGCTTCAAAGGTCGCAAACAGAATTTTTGGCCTTTGTTTCATTTACATCCTCCGTTTTATTAGTCAAGTTTTTCAGACAGACTGGCCTTTACCGACGACTATCGGGTCTTCGGCGCTTCCGAATACCTTTACGCCTTCACGGAATACGGTATATTTGTCGCAGACGACGTTTTCGAGTACCGTATCTTTATTGATAATGGTATTCTGCATAATTACGCAGTTTTTCAAAACGGCTCCCTTTTCAACAGTTACGCCGCGAAATATAATGCTGTTCTCTATTGTCCCCTTGATTATGCAGCCGGTGGAAACAAGAGAATTTCTGACGCTGGAGGTCGGCCAGTACTTGGCGGGAGGACTGTCCTGAATCTTTGTCAATATGGGACGGTCCTTATTATTAAAAAGTTCGTGGTCAACTTCGGGATTTAGCAGGTCCTGGCTGCATTTCATGTAGGATTTTACGTCGTCGATGGCGCCCATATAGCCTGTAAACTCATAGCCGAAAACGTCAAGGTGTCCGAGATTCTCGATTATTATTTCCACGAGGTCGAGGTAGCTTGTTGCTTCGTACCAGCTTATAAACTTGAGCAGCAGGTCGCGGTTAATAATGAATGAATCCAAAAAGCAGTTTGCGCTTTTGTCAGGCATCTCACTTGCGGTTAGCACTTTACCGGCTTCGCCGATATCAAAGAAAATTTCCTTTGTGCCGCAGTTTTCAGGAGATTTTTTATAAAGAAGAGTGATCACTGCCCTGTTCGCAATGTGGGCTTCAAGCACGGCCCTGTAATCTATATTAAATACCTTGTTGCACCCGCTGACAACAACATAATCCTGATGGCCGCGGTCAAGATACGCCCGGTTTTGTATTATATCGCGCAGAAGGAACTTTCCCTGTACGTTTTTTAATCCGTAGATGGAGCCGGGGAGTATAAACATGCCGCCTACCTTTCGGTTCAGCGCCCATTCCTTGCCGACGCCTACGTGGTCCATTATTGAACGGTACATGTAAGGCGTAATTAGACCGACGGTGTATATTCTTGAATTAACCATATTCGAAAGGGGAAAATCCACGAGGCGGTAACGCCCGCCGAACGGAAGCGACGCGACGGGCCGTTCTTTTGTAAGCTGCATAAACTTATCGCTTGAGTAGTTTGCGGCAACAAGCCCCATAATTCTATGCATTTTTTGAACCTCCCCTGTTTTCCTTAAAATGTTCGTCGTCGCCGATTACGGCTATCCTGCTGTTAAGGTTTCCGCCGCAGAAGCAGGCGCCTTTTTCGATAACGGCACCTTCGCCGATAATTGCTTTTATGACCCTGGCCCCTTTTTCCACCCTCGCGCGGGGCAGAAGAATCGAGTTATCCACGAGAGCGTTTTCATCCACAAAGACATCCGAGCTTAAAATAGAGTTTCTTACCTCGCCCAGAATGGTGCAGCCGTTGCAGACGAGACTGCCCTGGACTACTCCGTTCTTTCCGATGTAATGAGGGGGAGAAATGTTGGAGTTTGAAAAAATGCGCATATTGTTTTCAAAGATATTGAACGGGGGGTCTTCAGCCAGAAGGCTCATCTGCGCGTCGTAATAGCTGTCGATGGTGCCTACGTCCTGCCAGTAGCCTGAGAATTTAAATGCGTAAATGTTTTTGCCTTGTTTGAGCATTTTGGGGATTATGTTTTTGCCGAAATCCTTTTCGGAGCTCTGGTCGTTATGGTCCTCGCAGAGTGCCGCGCGCAAAACATCCCACCTGAATATGTAGATACCCATTGAGGCCAGATTGCTCTCGGGCTTTGCGGGTTTTTCTTCAAATTTCAGAATCCTCATATTGCTGTCCACGCTCATGACGCCGAAGCGGCCGGCCTCGTCCCACGGCACCTCAAGAACCGATATGGTAAGCGCCGCGCCGGTTTTTTTGTGAAACGAGAGCATGTCGTTGTAATTCATTTTATAAAGGTGGTCGCCGGACAGAATAAGCACGTGCTCGGGGTTATTGCTGTCGATAAAGTCGATGTTATGGTAGATCGCGTCCGCGGTGCCTCTGTACCATTGACCGCCCGTCTCCGTAGCGAAGGGGGGGAGAAGGTGAACGCAGCCGTCGAAAACATCGAGGTCCCAGGCTTCGCCGTTGCCGATGTATGAGTTGAGGATCAGGGGTTTGTACTGCGTTAGTATGCCCACGGAGTCGATATTGGAGTTTACGCAGTTACTGAGACTGAAATCGATT
>JAUZPW010000170.1 GCA_030705725.1 Bacillota bacterium | reverse complement strand
GTAAAAAAAGAAATAACCGTCAATTATCTTGAGGAAATGGAAAGAACACTTTCTAAAAAGCTCGGAAGAAAAGTAAAAGTAACGAACGGCCGGACAAAAGGACGGATAGAGCTTGAATATTATGGAGATGATGATCTTACGAGCCTGTCGCGGCTTTTGATGCGGCTGGCGGATTAAGAGGAGATCGATAACGTTGAAAACGGCGGAAGAAAACCAGAAATGGTCGAAAAACAGAAAGTTTCTAGCGGGGTACGCCATTGCGCTTTTTTCAATGGCACTGATACTTATAATAATGTCGTATCTATCGCAGATGAAATCCGAAAACCAGATACAGAGGCTTAACGAACAGCTTTCGACTACGCAGGGCTCGATTAAAAAAATCGAATCGCTCTCAGAGCTGACTACGGCTCAGGCGGATAAAATCGAGGAACTGACAAAAGGGCTTGAGGAAGCGAAAGGCAAAATCAAGGATCTCGAGCAGAAAAACACGGAATATTCACAGGCGACCGGCGAAACCGGGATATATGCCAAAACAGTTAAGGCTTATGAGTATTTCTGGCAGTTGGAGAAAAACTACCGGACAAAATATTACAAAAAAACACGCGAAATTATGAAAGAATTTGAAGCCGGAGAATATCAGCAGTTTTTATCCGCGGAAGCGGCGGCGGAATATCTGAAAATCAAAACGGCGCTTAACAAATAACAGGAGTGACTTAAATGCTGGATGTTAAAACAATCAGAGAAAATCCCGAAAAAGTGAAGGCGCGTCTAGGAATGCGCACAAAAAAATACGACGACGAGATCAATCGCATACTTGCGCTTGACGAGAAACGGCGTAATCTGATTTTTTCCACAGAACAGCTTAAAGCGGAGCAGAACAGAGTATCGAAGGAAATACCCGCGCTGAAAAAGAACGGACAGGACACGACCGCGGTTTTTGCAGAGATGAAGGAGCTTGCGGACAAGATCAAGGAATCGGACGGCGAGCTTAACGCTCTGCAGGCCGAGCTTTCAGCGATTTTAATGACGGTGCCGAACGTGCCCGCGGACAAGGTTCCCGAAGGAAGCGACAGCGACGACAACGTCGAGCTGCGCCGTATAGGCGAACCGAGAAAATTCGGCTTTGATCCGAAACCGCACTGGGAGCTCGGAGAGAATCTCGGTATTTTAGACCCGACGACGGCGGCTAAGGTTACCGGAACGAGGTTCCACTTCTACAAGGCGGCAGGGGCGAGGCTTGAGCGCGCGGTAGTCAACTATTTTCTGGATACGCACACCAAAAACGGGTATACTGAAATTTTCCCGCCTTTTATGGCAAACAGGGCTTCGATGACCGGAACGGGTCAGCTTCCCAAATTCGAGGAGGACATGTTCCATATCGAGGGCACGGATTTATATATGATACCGACGGCCGAGGTTCCGGTTACGAACATGCACAGAAGCGAAATTCTAGATGGATCGAAGCTTACAATAAAATACTGCGCTTATTCGGCCTGTTTCAGGGGAGAAGCCGGAAGCGCCGGACGCGACACGAGGGGGCTTATCCGCCAGCATCAGTTCAACAAGGTCGAGCTGGTCAAATTCTCGGAGCCGGAAAAATCCTACGACGAGCTTGAGTCTCTGACCAACGAGGCGGAGCTTGTTTTGCAGGGCCTTGGCCTGCCGTACAGGGTAGTGATCCTCTGCACGGGCGACCTCGGGTTTTCATCGGCCTGCACATATGATATTGAGGTCTGGATGCCGTCTTACGGGCGGTATGTCGAGATTTCATCCTGCTCCAACTTCGAGGATTTCCAGGCGCGCCGGGCCGAGATACGCTACAGGAAGGACGCCGCTTCAAAACCGCAGCTCGTGCATACCTTAAACGGGTCGGGCGTCGCCATCGGCAGAACGGTGGCCTGCATTCTTGAAACCTATCAAAACGTGGACGGTTCCGTGACGGTGCCGGAAGCGCTCAGGCCGTATATGGGCGGTATTGACGTTATCCGATAAGAAATGGCGGGACTGAAAATGAAAAAGCTGCTTGCTGAATTCAGGCAATTTGCCATGCGGGGAAACGTTATCGATCTTGCGGTCGGCGTTATCATAGGCGGAGCGTTCGGTAAAATAGTGACTTCGCTGGTCAACGATATTATAATGCCGCTGATAGGCATAATATCAGGAGGCGTTAATTTCACGAACCTTTCGGTTACGATTTCGCCGGTGGCGGGGGACAAGGACCCGGTCGTGCTGAAATACGGAATGTTTATACAAAACGTTGTAGATTTTGTTATTATAGCGTTCAGTATATTTATTTTCATAAAATTGCTTAACAAATTTCAAAGGAAAAAGCAGGAGGAGGCCGCTCCAGAGCCTGAGCCGACAAAGTCGGAGGAGCTTTTAGAGGAAATCCGCGATATTCTGAAGGATAGAAAATCTTGAATTCAGGAGTGGCGGGACATTATGGGTTGACACGGAATTTGCAGTATGTTACAATAAATTTTGCTTGATCCGTGGAGAGATGGTCGAGTTGGTTTAAGGCACCGGTCTTGAAAACCGGCGACGTGTTACAGCGTCCGTGGGTTCGAATCCCACTCTCTCCGCCAGCAAAAATCGGAGAGAGCGGCAATTTAACAGCGATGGAGAAGTACTCAAGTGGTGAAGAGGCTCCCCTGCTAAGGGAGTAGGCCGGGAAACCGGCGCGAGAGTTCAAGTCTCTCCTTCTCCGCCAGGAAAACAGCCTGAAATTTATGATTTCAGGCTGTTTTCATATTTTACTAAGTTATTGAATCTCATAGCAAGGTGGATGCTATTATACGAAAGGTGTATAATAAACAGAATAATAAATTTATGAGGGATATATACAGATGTTGTTATCCGCTGAGAAAATCACAAAAAGCTACAGTGAAAAAATACTATTAAAAGACGTCTCTTTATTTATTGACGAGAAAGATAAAATTGGCGTCATCGGTGTCAATGGAACTGGAAAATCTACCTTTTTGAGGGTCATTGCACAATTGGAGGAACCGGACGGCGGGCTGATTACAAAGAATCCGAACGCACGAATCGAGTTCCTGCCTCAAAATCCGGCATGGGATGATAATCTGCCCGTGCTTGAGCATGTGTTTTTCGGGGCATCAGCAGAACTTAAGGAAATGAAAGCCTATGAAGCGAAGACTATTTTAACAAAGCTCGGCATCTCTGAATTTGATAAGCCTATCGGGAATTTATCCGGCGGTCAGAAAAAGCGCGTCGCGATTGCAAGCGCGCTGATACGCCCATGTGATTTGCTGATTTTAGACGAGCCTACAAATCATCTGGACAACGAGATGGTATTGTGGCTCGAAAATTATCTTAAAAATTTTGCAGGCGCAATCCTTATGGTAACGCATGACCGCTATTTCCTGGACAGAGTGACGAGTAAAATCGTTGAAATAGACCGCGGGAGCTTATACGCTTATGAGGGGAATTATTCAAAATACCTTGAAATTAAGGCGGAGCGTGAAGAAGCGGAGCGCGGCTCGGAGCGGAAAAAGCGGAGCCTTCTCCGGAAAGAACTTGAATGGATGAAACGCGGGCCGAGGGCGCGCGGGACAAAAAGCAAGGACAGGATCGCGCGCTTTGAGGAATTAAGCGGAAGCGTAGTTAAAGACAACCAGGAAGCGCTGGAAATGAATTTGCCGTCTGCAAGGCTTGGGAAAAAGACGGTGGAGATTCAAAATATCTCGAAGAGCTTTGCCGGAAGGCAAATTATCAGGAATTTTGAACATAATATTTCACGTGACGCGAGGATCGGAATAGTGGGCCCGAACGGTTGCGGGAAAACCACATTGCTGAACATAATAAGCGGCAGGCTTAAGCCTGACAGCGGTCTTGTAATCATCGGAGACACTGTGAGGCTCGGATATTTTTCACAGGAAGGCAAAGAAATGGACACGTCCCTGCGTGTGATCGATTATATTAAAGGGATTGCCGGTACGATTGAAACAAGCGACGGGACGCTCGGCGCAGCACAGATGCTTGAAAAATTTTTGTTTACGCCCGACCTGCAATGGAATACAATAAACAGGCTGTCAGGCGGGGAACGGAGAAGACTGTACCTGCTTTCCGTTATTATGGAGGCGCCCAACATTCTTGTTTTGGACGAGCCGACAAACGACCTTGATATTAAAACGCTTACCATTTTTGAAGAGTATCTCGACCGTTTTAACGGCGCTGTTATCACGGTCTCCCACGACAGATATTTTTTGGACAAGGTTTGCGATACTTTTTTTGAATTTCAAAATGACAGGACAATTCGGAAATGTCTCGGCCGATATTCGGATTATCTGGCGGGAAAAGTTACCGAACCAGATCGGCGGAAAGCCGCGGAATCAAAATCTAGTTCCGACAAAAGAGAGAGCGGCAGCAAAAAGCTTAAGTTCTCATTTAAGGAACAGCGGGAATTTGAAACCATCGAGTCTGAAATAGATTCGCTGAACAGAGAGTTAAGCGAGTTATC
>JAUZPW010000017.1 GCA_030705725.1 Bacillota bacterium | reverse complement strand
TATGGTAAACGGAATAAGCGACGCGACCGGCGCGGTGCTTGGAGCGGATTTGGGCTGCGGCAATTATAAAAAGGCAAAGATCGAGACAAACTATTTTCTCGGTCTAGCCGGCATATTGGCTTTGGGCATAATAGTATTAATTGTTATATTTGCAAGGCCGATTGTCGGAATGTTCGGAATAACCGGTAAATCGTCAATCCTTTTGTCCGTTAATATAGTCAGGGTCCTTGCGGTCAGGATAGCTTTCAGATTTTTTAACGTCATCATTTTCGCCGCCTTGCGCGCCGGAGGGGACTCAAAATTTCTTATGTTTATTGATTCCGGTATTATGTGGGGAGTGGGAATAATGATAACTTTTTTTGCAGCCTCGGTTTTAAGGCTCAATAATATACTTATTGTAATTTTGCTTGGGCAGCTTGAACAGCTGGTTAGATTAATTATCGGATTTAAAAGATACAGATCCAACGCATGGCTCAATACGCTTACTTTTTAACATAGGTTCTGAGCGCCCAGTCATATCAGGCAATGTTTTACAATTATATTGACTTAAAAGTATTTTGTATCTATACTCATTAATGATGAGTATAGATTCCCCTTTTTAACCCGTTTTTATGCCAAAAAGCAACACTGATATGAAGGGAGAAAAAGAATGCACTTTTTTGCATTCGGTGAAAGCTATGATAACCTTAATCAAAAACGGCAATGTCGTTACCTCGGACAACGAATTCACGGCGGATGTTTTAATCGAGGATGAAAAAATCGTCGCCGTCGGCAAAGCCTTAAACGTCCCCGCTGACAAAGTCATCGACGCTTCCGGGAAATATGTTTTCCCCGGCTTTATCGACCAGCATACCCACTTCGACGCGCTCTGCAACAGCGGCGACCTTGACACCGCGCCGTATGAAACCTCAAAAACGGCTGTTTTGGGCGGGACTACGACCATTGTCGATTACGCGCCCCAGGACCCGGGCAAAGGGCTTCTGGATTCGATCGATTACAGGATAAATGTCCGCGCAAAAAATAAGGCCTGCGTCGATTTCGCTCTGCATTCGCTTATTACCGAAGTAAACGACCGGATGTTTGACGAAATAAAGGAACTTCCGAAAATCGGCGTCGCCAGCATAAAAGCGTTCATGGCCTATAAAGGCTCGCGCCTCCATGTGGACGACGGAACGCTCGTAAAGGTTATGGCCGAAAGCAAAAAAGCAGGCGTCACGACCTTTGTACACGCCGAAAACGCCGAAATTATAGATATGCTTCAACAGGATTGCGTAAAAGCGGGAAATACCGCCCCAAAATACCACGCGGTGTCGCGTCCCCCGATGGTCGAAACGGAAGCTGCCAGAAGGGCTGTATACCTTGCGGAGCAAATGGGAGCTCCGACTTTTATCGTACATATTTCGACTAAGGGCGCCAGGGACGCGGTTGCCGAAGCGAAGGCAAAAAAGCTTCCGGTATACGGCGAAACCTGCACCCAGTACCTCACCACAACAAAAGAGAAGCTCTCAAATCCCGATTTTAACGAAGCCGCGAAATATGTGTGCTCCCCCGCCCTTCGGGATGAGGACGACCTTGAAGCCATGTGGGAGGGAATAAAAGACGGCACGCTCAGCGCAATAGTATCGGATCACTGCGGCATCGACCTCGCTACCTTAAAACAGGTCGGCCGCGATAATTTTGTCAATATTCCGAACGGCGCTCCGGGCGTAGGCGACCGCGTCCCGATGATCTGGACGAAGGGCGTCGTGTCCGGCAAAATTTCAAAACAGAGATTTGTCGAGGTGTGCTCTGCCCTTCCGGCAAAAATCAACGGAATTTACCCGCGAAAAGGCACAATCGCTGTCGGCTCGGACGCTGACGTAGTTATATACGATCCGAACTGCGCGAGCGTAATCCGTCTCGAGGATAACCCGAACGGCATCGACTATAACATCTACGAAGGCACAAAAATCAGCGGCAAAGTGGACACCGTGCTGCTTCGCGGAAAAGTTGTCGCCGAGGGCGGCAAATTCGTCGGCAGGCTGGGCGACGGAAAATTCATTCCGAGCAAGGCGTTTGCGCTGTGTTTTGAAAAATAGCATTATGTAATCCCGCTCTGCAGCCGGAGGAATTCCCATATTTTCCGAAGAACTCCTTCAGCTTTTAACTTTACGGATATAATAAGGCCATATCCATGATTGATAGCTTAAATAGAGCGGTGTATAATTAAATTGCCGTAAACAGTCTGCCTAAAACGATTGTAAAAATAACCGGCCGTTTCTTCGGGAGGAAACACAAATGACTTCTTATTGTTACGATCTTTCCTATTTCAAGAAAAGCGACGCGTTTCAGAACCAGTCGGAAATAGTGCAGTTTATTATTATAGAAATGATAAGCGAGTCGAAGCAGCTGGGCGCTTGGGAATTAAAAAGCCGGCTGTCGGAAATCGGGCTTGATACGAGCACCGCGACTATCGGGCGGCACCTTAAGGACCTCGATATGAAAAACCTGACGGTCAAAATCGGCAACAAAGGCAGAACCCTGACCCTGAAGGGAGAAAAATATCTCGAGGAAACGCTTTTGCTCGTCACTTCCAATATCCTGCACCGCAATATGCAGGAAGTCATAAAGAAATCGGAATACGGCAGCCTTCTCGACATATACGCGGTGCGCATACCCGTGGAAATTGAATCCGTAAGGCTGTGCTGCAAAAACGCGAACGAAGCGCAGCTCGCGAAGATCAGCTCCTGCGTTCAGGATTATATGAGCCTGTCGGTGAAAGGCAATACCTGCATCGACGCCTCCCTGGATTTCCATACTGCGATTTCGGAAGCGACGCAGAACCAGTTTCTTGACGCGATACTGAAAATGCTCATATTTGAGCAGAAGAAGATCGAAAACGCGCTGGAATTCGTAAATACAAGAAGGCATCTGCAGGAATTTGCCGCGGACCACCGCGATATTTATGAAGCCGTCAAAAACAGAGACGATAAAACGGCCATGGAATTTATGAGAAATCACTTTAATAAGATAGTAAACGTCCTTAACGAAAAGGCGGAAGAGTAATAAGCTGCCAGAAAAAGTAATATCGGCGCCGGTTTTCTGAAATGTTCAGTAGCCGGCGCCGTTTTTTCCGGATCCGTCCCGACTCTTTTGAACCGCGCCCTGAAAGTAAAAATCCATTTTTTGACCGTGCCGCATGCTTGTGATATATTTGCATTATCGCGGCTTAAACTAGGGGGCTTGAATAGATGTATCAAATATTGCTTGTCGAGGACGACCTCAGCCTTATAGAAGGTCTTAAGTTTTCGCTTCAAAAGAACGGGTTTTCGGCCGACGTCGCCCGAACCGTTCGCGAAGCTTCGGATAAAATATCCGAACAGGAATATGATCTGCTTCTTGTCGATCTCTCCCTGCCAGACGGCAGCGGCTTTGAAGTCTGCAAAAAGGCGCGGCGGACGTCTTCCGTCCCTGTCATCTTTCTGACAGCCTCCGACGAGGAGTTCAATGTCGTCATGGGGCTCGACATCGGCGGGGATGATTATATCACGAAGCCCTTTAAGCTCAACGAGCTTATTTCCAGGATCAACGCTCTGCTTCGCCGCGCCGGAATGTCGGGCCGGCTGCCCGAGCTCAAATCAAACGGCATAACAGTCAGATTTCAGGAAAACCGGGTTATTAAAGACGGCCGTGAACTTGAGCTGACGGCGGCGGAATACCGGCTTCTTTGCCTTCTCATGCAAAATCCCGGCGCCGTTTTAACCAGAGCCGCCATTCTGGACAAGCTTTGGGACGGGGCCGGCAGCTTTGTGGACGATAATACCCTCTCAGTTTACGTGCGGAGGCTTCGCAGCAAAATCGAGGCCGATCCCGATAATCCGGTTTACTTATTAACGGCGAGGGGCGTGGGTTATAAATGGAACGTATCACATTGATATTATCGGATAAGTATGTCCGGCGTCAGGCCGCGTCCGCTGCGCTTGTCCTTATTGCAATGGCGCTTGGGGCGCAGCTTATAGCCGTGCGCATGACCGACAGCTATAAAAAAGCCCTTATCCGGCATGACAGCGCGGTTGCGGGGTATCTTGTCCGAAACGGTGCCGACCGCAGCAGCGTCGCCGCGGCCTTTACCTCCGACGAAAGCGCGGCTGATGTTAAGGCAGGGTCTTCCCTGCTCGCCTCCGCCGGATATGATCTTAACACGCAAAACAGCCTTTTGCCCATGGTTGAAGGCTTTCACAGAAAATTCGCGGTATTGCTGCTGGCGTCCTCCGTTTTGTTTTCAGCCGCCCTGCTCGCCCTAATTTATCTCGGCGCGCTGCGCCGGGACAGGCAGCTCGCGTCGGCCGCCGGCAAAATACAGCGTTTCATGGACGGAGACACAGCAGTACGCCTCGACGACTGCGGCGAGGGCAGCCTGATGCGGCTTTACGCCGCCGTCAATTTAATGGCGACGTCGCTCACCGCGCATATCGAAAAGGAAAAACAAAACCGGCTTTTTCTTAAAGAAACTATATCCGACATATCACATCAGCTTAAAACCCCGCTGGCGGCGCTTTTAATGTACAACGAGATAATTCAGGACGAAAAGACGGGCAGCGAGGCCGCTCTGAGCTTTAACGATAAAAGCAGGCGCGAGCTCCTCAGGATGGAAAGCCTGGTTCAGAACCTCCTCAAGCTCGCCCGGCTCGACGCGGGAACAATCGAACTCGAAAAAAGCGACCGCAGCGTCCGCGACTTTATGGAAAAATGCGTCGGTTCCTTTTCCACCCGCGCCGAACGCGAGGGTAAAATTCTAAGCCTCGAATGCCCCGACCTCTTAACGCTTCGTCTGGACGAAACCTGGCTGGGCGAGGCTGTACGCAATATAATTAAAAACGCGCTTGACCATACCCGCCCGGGGAATTTCGTCAAAATATCCTGCGTAGAGACGGCGGTGGCGACCGAAATCATAATAAGCGATAACGGCGCGGGCATTCATCCCGACGACATTCACCATATCTTCAAAAGGTTCTACAGAAGCCGCTTGTCAACGGACCTCCCCGGCTTGGGCATCGGGCTCTCCCTCTCGATGGCCGTCGTCGAGAAGCATGGCGGAACGATCACCGTGCGCAGCGAGCCCGGAAAAGGCGCCGAATTTCGTCTTGTTTTTCCTAAGCTTACAAATCTGTAAGACGGAATTCACCGAAAAGTAAGGCTGCCGTGCTACCATCACATCAAAATGTGAGGTGTGAATATTGGATATTTTAACCGTAGAAAGCTTATACAAAACCTATGGCGAGGGAAACACAAAGGTCGAGGCGCTTATAAACGTGTCTTTTTCAGTCAAAAAGGGCGAATTTGTTTCCGTGATCGGGCCTTCCGGCTCCGGAAAAAGCACGCTTCTGAATATGATCGGGGCGCTCGACTATCCGACGTCCGGCAAGGTCAGCATCGACGGCAGAGACGTGTATAAAATGAAGGAGGAAGAGCTCTCGGTCTTCCGCAGACGCAACATCGGCTTTATATTTCAGGCTTATAACCTTGTTCCCGAGCTGAGCGTGGAGGAAAACATCGTCCTCCCCATCCTGCTTGATTATAAAAAACCGGACGAGCGGTATATAGACGAGCTGCTCGACATTTTGGGATTAAAAGACAGGAGACGTCATCTTCCGGGTCAGCTCTCCGGCGGGCAGCAGCAGCGCGCCGCCATCGGACGCGCGCTTGCGACGAAACCGGCGATCATACTTGCCGACGAGCCCACCGGAAACCTTGACAGCAAAAACAGCCGCGACGTGATAAACCTGCTCAAGCTGTCGGTCGAGCGCTACAGCCAGACCCTGGTTATGATTACTCACAATCAGAATTACGCCGCTTACGCTGATCGGGTTCTGAGCGTCGAGGACGGCGTTGTTTCGCAGCTCGGAGGGAACCCCCAATGAACGTATATCTTGATATATCCAAGCGTTACCTTGCCGCCCATAAAAAAAGAACCGGATTGTCGGTATTAAGCATTACCCTTTCCGTGGCGCTCGTCGTCGGTATCTTCTCGATGCTTGACGTACTTTTGAAATTCGAGAAAATACAGGTTATTCACGATTACGGAAATTATCATATTCTTGTTAAGAATGCGACGGAGGCTGAAAAAAAAGCTGTCTCGGGCCGGATCGACGTAAAAAATACCGGCACTCTCTTTAGCTTTCGAAGCGGCAGCATCAACGGCGATAAATGCGATATTCTGTCCGTTCAGAAGAATTTTGCGCCCAATATGTCCATGAAGCTGCTGAAGGGAACTTACGCGCAGGCCGAAAACGAGCTTATGATCGAAGACTGGGCGGCCGAAAAGCTCGGCGCAGGCGTGGGAGATACGGTTTCCTTCGCCTTCGGGGATAAAAAGGAAAAGCCGTTTAAGGTCAGCGGAATATTCGCCGATTACGGCGACACCAAGGCGACCGGCGAACCTGGCGTTACGGTATCGTTAAAGGCGGCGGAAAAGGCGGAAGTCGAAAAAAAATGCTGGTATCTGATCGAATTTAAGGATAGAGCCGATATAAGAAAAGCCGAGAGGCAGATAAAAGACAGCCTCGGGATAACGGAAGACCGTATTGCCCGGAACGATCATCTGCTGGCCGTCATCGGTCAGAGCGACCATAAGGCTGCGGTCGGGCTTTATCAGGTTGGGGCGATCCTGTTTTTGATCGTTTTGATTGCCGGCGTCGTTATGATCTACAATACCTTTCATATATCCGTTATGGAACGGATGCGCTCGTTCGGCCTGCTGAGGTGCGTCGGGGCGTCGAAAAAGCAGATCGGAAGGATTGTGAAAAAAGAGGGTTTTTTGCTGCTGCGGTGGGCGATTCCGGGCGGCGTGCTTCTCGGAATGGCCGCGACGCTCTTTTGCAGCGCACTGCTCAAATACTATAACGGCTATATGTTTTCGGCGATTCCGCTCTTTACCGTCAGCCCCGTCGGCATCCTGTCCGGCGTTGCGGCAGGCGTGCTGACCGTCGCCGCCGCAACTCTGCTCCCGGCAAAAAAGGCCGCCAGGGTCTCTCCCGTCAGCGCCGCGACCGGGAACGGCGAAATCCGTATAAGAAAAGCCAAAAGCGAAGGCTTCCTGACAAAACACCTGCCGGTTGAGACTGCGATGGGCGTCGGGAACGCGGTCGCCCGGAAAAAAACGCTTGTTTTGATGTCCGCCTCGATCGCTTTCAGTATAATTATGTTTCTGGGCTTTCAGGTGTTTGTCGATTTCATGCACACAAGTCTTAAAACGACGAAGCCCTATACGCCCGACGTCTCCCTCATGTCGGAGGAAGGCCTCAGCCCCGATTTATATGAGCGGGTGTCCGGGCTTCCGGGGGTCAAGCGCGCGTACAGTCGGATGTTCGGCTATATAAATGCCGAGTTTGATGCGTCCCTGCTTACCGATGAGTATAAAAAGGCTGTCGGAAACGTTAAGATAAACGCCGACGGCACGCTTTCCTCTCCGGAAAAGTCATGGCTCATATCGTATGACAAAAATCAGCTTAAATGGGCCGGGACCGACCTCGTCGAAGGCAGCTTATCCGAAGATAAGCTCAATAATGAAAACGGCGTAATCGCCGTCGTGCAAAACGTCAGAAAGGGCGTATCGTACCAGGCAGCACAGTTTCACACAGGCGACCGCGTATTTATCGATACCGCATCCGGGAAAAAGGCTTACACGGTTTTGGCGGTGCTTCGCTCCGTGCCGTTTTCAGACAGTAATCTGAACCTTGCGACATTTATTACGACGGAAAAGCTGTATACCGAAATAACGGGAGACCGGACGTTTAAGATCATCGACGTCCAGCTTAAAAAGGCCGGACGGACGGAGACGGTCGATAAAATAAAGAGCCTCGCGGTAGATAATATTAAATTTCTCGATTCACGCCAGAAAAACAGCGAGATGAACCAGACCTTTTTAACCATGGCGGTTTTCATATACGGGTTTGTGGTAGTGATCGCGCTAATCAGTATTCTCAATATAATCAGCACGATGAATACCAGCGTAACCTCCAAGATGAAGTACCTGGGCGTTTTAAGAGCCGTCGGCATGTCCGGCCGTCAGCTCGACAGGATGATCGCGGCGGAGGCCTCGGCGTACTGCGCTTTGGGTGCCGCGTCAGGATGCGTCCTCGGTGTCCTCCTTCAAAAGGCGCTTATCAAAGGGCTTCTGACATCGATAAAAATCGTATGGGTGTTTCCACTTGCGCAGGTGCTCTGCGTTTTCGCCGTCTCGTACCTTGTGACGCGGCTTTCCGTCTTAGGCCCGCTAAGAAAAATCAAATCCGCCGGCATCACAGAAACCCTCGGTTCATTGCAATAATGCGTTGATCAGAAAAAATGGAAGCAGCGGCAAAACCGTTGCTTCCGTTTTTTAATTTACGCTGAGTTTATTTTGCGCGCCAGAAACCACCGTCATAAAATAAGCGGCGCGGCAGCCAAGACGAGCCCGAATTCGTCTATTTCCATATTATGCCTTGTAATATATTGACATTTTATAAATTTGGGTTGTATAATTCTTCATGTCGTCTAGTTTAGTTCAAAAAATTGGAAGGGGATTATGAAT
The DNA here is from genome assembly GCA_030705725.1 of Bacillota bacterium. Taxonomy (GTDB): domain Bacteria; phylum Bacillota; class Clostridia; order Oscillospirales; family Butyricicoccaceae; genus UBA6114. The sequence continues at coordinate 5,194 of JAUZPW010000017.1, read as the reverse complement.
TTGAAGGCTGAACATTGCTCACAGATTGAAAATGCTCTGTCAGCGGTAGCGGAGAAAGCGAAATCCGGCATAAATCATTTTTATTTTGTAGCCTGCGGAGGCTCGCAGGCTTTTATGATGCCGGTGCAGTATATGTTTGACCGCGAAATCACCATTCCGGCAAGCATCTACACGGCCAACGAGTTTAACTACGGGCTGCCGAAGGATTTTGGCGAGCGCTCCGTCGTTATCACCTGCTCGCATTCCGGCAATACTCCCGAAACGGTTTCCGCAGCCGAAAAAGCCTCAAAAGCGGGTGCCGTATCCATTGCGTTATCAAATAAAGAAGATTCCCCGCTGTGGCAGGCGGCAAAATATCCGATCCACTATGACCACGGCCCGGACGCCGCCGTCGCCGATAAAAGCAAGTCTGTTTTGTACGCTCTGGCTTTCGGCATCCTGAAGATCGTCGCTGAAGAGCAAAGCGCCAAATGGGAGAGCGGCATCCGCGCTCTGGATGCGCTGGAAAGGGCGACAAACTGCGCGGCAGAAAAATATAAAAGCGCCGCGGAGGCCTGGGGCAAAAAAAATAGGCGCGACACCATAATTTATACCATGGGCAGCGGCGCAAGCTACGGCGAAATGTATTCTTTTTCTGCGTGCTTGCTCATGGAAATGCAGTGGCTCCATTCTAGCTGTATCCATTCCGGCGAGTATTTTCACGGACCTTTCGAGATCACCGATTACGACGTGTCGTTCGTCATCGCGCTCGGAAACGGCGCCACCCGTTATCTGGATGAGCGCGCCCTGGCATTCTGCAAGAAATTCTCCGATAACGTCTTTGTAATCGACGAAGCCGAATTCGATATGTCCGGTATTGACGAGGAGGTCCGTGAGTATTACGCGCCGCTCATCGCCGGCAGCGTGGTCAGAAAAATGGTTGACAGCCTTGCTTACGAGCGCGGCCATCCGCTGTCCGTGCGCCGCTATATGTGGCAGATGGAGTATTAATATCAAAAAGGCTTGAGCTTTGCAATACATATGGGAATTGTAGCTTTATTTAATACGTCGGGTAATATTTTTTATCGTATCGAGGTGAAAACGAATGAGACTTATCACTGTCGGCGACAATGTTACGGATTGCTACATAAGCGACGGGCTTTATTATCCCGGCGGCCAGGCCGTCAATGTGGCGGTGAACGCTAAGCGTGACGGCGCCCTGGCCGTAAACTATCTCGGTATTTTCGGAAATGACGACCGGGCCGATTTTATCCTCTCCTGTCTTAATAAAGAGGGGGTAACCACCCTACGCTCCCGCAGGGTTTATGCGCATACCGCGCAGCCGGGCGTTCGCATTAGCACGGACGGCGACCGCGTCTTTGTGTCCGGCCCGCGCGATTCCTGCCAGCATTTATTCGCTCTGTCGCTTACGCGCGAGGATTATGAATTGATCCGTTCCTACGACGTCTGCCATACGACCAACCAGGCGCATATCGAAAGCCAGCTGCCGCAGCTCAGCCGCGAGATTCCGGTCTCTTTTGATTTCTCGGACAGGCGCGGGGATGCATATCTCAAGGCGGTTTGCCCTTATCTCAAATACGCGTTTTTTTCCGGCTCCGACATGGGCGAGGAAGAGGTGCTTTCCCTTATCGAAAGCGCCCACGCGCTGGGTACGGGCATAGTGTGCGTTACCCGCGGAACCCTTGGTTCTGTCGTTTCCGACGGAAAAAAGGTTTACCGCCAGGGTATAAAAAAAGTGGAGACGGTGGATACGATGGGCGCGGGCGACGCTTATATAGCGGCGTTTCTGACACGCTTCGCCGACGGCGGCGACATGGAGGCGTCGCTTGATTACGCCTCGGAAAGATCCGCTTACACATGTACTATACGCGGGGGCTTCGGCTACCCGCATATAAGTTAACGAAAGGGGAAGATTATGTTTACCAAGAGAATTCCGGCCGCCTTACTGTCTTTAATCATGGTAGCTCTGTGTCTGACCGGCTGCAACTCGCCTCAAAAAGCAGCGGAAAGCACTGTAGCCACCGCGCCTGCCTCATCCCCGGCGAGCGAAAAAATTCTTAAGCTTGCGGTCTCCACCCCTGTCGAATCTCTCGACCCGCTGATAGCGGGCGACTCCGTTTCCATGGGCGTAATATCCAATACGGCCGAAGGGCTTTTCGTTGTGGACGCTGACGGAAAAATCCAGCCCGGCCAGTGCGAAACATACGATGTAAGCGCCGATCAGCTTACTTATACCTTTACTCTGCGCGACGGTTTAAAATGGAGCAACGGCGAGAGCGTCACGGCGCAGGATTTTGTCTACGCATGGCAGCGCAACGCCACTTCCACCGGCAATCTGTCGGAGTTCCAATATCAGATCGAAATGGCGGCCATCAAGAATCAGGCCGACGTGCTGAGCAAAAAGCTTCCGGTGGATCAGCTTGGTGTCAAGGCAAAAGACAGCAAGACCATCGTTATGGAACTTGAGCATCCCGTGCCTTACCTTTTGAATCTGCTTGCCTTCACTCCGTGGGTTCCTGTCAATCAGGCGTTTCAGACCTCTCAGGGCGACCAATTCGGCGTAACAAAGGATAACGTCCTCTTTAACGGCCCCTACCTCATATCGGACTACAAGATCGGCGGCAATTCCGTCACCCTTAAAAAGAATCCCGACTACTGGGACGCCGACAACGTCAACGTCGACACTATAGTGTTCCAGCTTATTTCCGATACTCAGCAGGCGGTAATGGCCTATGAAAATAAAGACGTGGATAATGTCGAGCTCACCGGCTCTTTAGTAAGCCAGTATTCCTCGAATCCCGATTTTACCGCGATTCTCGGCGGTTATAACTGTTATTTGATGATAAATACCAAAGTAGACGGTCTGGATGTTCCGGAATTCCGTCAGGCCATCGCTTACGCGATCGACCGCGCCTCCCTTTGCGGCAACGTGCTCAATAACGGCTCCGTCCCGGCCCACAACATTACCATGAAGGGCCTGTGCTCAAATTCCTCGGGAGCGGACTTCACGGAAGCCAGCGGCCAGTATTTTGATTACGACACCGCCAAGGCAAAGGAGCTTTGGGAAAAAGCCAAAGCCAAGACCAAAAAACGTGAAATCACAATCGTATACGACCAGGAGGTTGATTTTGCGGCCAACGCCTGCGCTTTTATCCAGTCCGCTCTGCAGGATACTCTTGACGGCCTGACCGTAAAAATTGAGGCGACCCCCAAGAAGAACCGCCTGCAGCTTGAATTCGATCATAAATACGAAATCTGCCTGCACCGCTGGGGGCCGGACTATGCGGACCCAACGGCGATCCTCGCCATGTATGAATCAAAGCATCCGTCAAACTACAGCCAATGGAAAAACGACAAATTCGACGAGCTATATAAAAAAGCCAACTCAACCGACTCCGGAAACGAAGAGGCCCGTTGGAAAGACCTGATCGAGTGCAATAATATCTGCACCGAACAGGCCGTGTGCATTCCGCTTTTCCAGACCGGCTTCGCTCAGCTCACCCGCGGCAACATAAGCGGCCACACAAGCCATCTGACCGGCGTTAAGTGCTTCTATAAGTACGTTAAGGTCCAGTAGAGCCGGGCCGTACCTAACGGTGGCGGGGCTGCGGCTTCAAATAGGAGGGTTCCTTATCGTAGGCACCCTCCTTATTTCACTGTTTTCCCGCCGGGAAAGAGAGATTCAACATGAGAAAATATGTTTTGAAGCGGCTTATAATTTCTGCCGTTACAATATTCATCATCCTGTTCGTCCTTTTTATGCTGCTCAGCTTAATGCCGGGTTCGCCGTTTAACAATCAGGAAAAGCTTACTCCGGAACAAATACAGAAGATGAAGGAATATTACGGGCTCGATAAGCCCGTGGTTGAACGCTTTTTTATCTATATATCAAAGATGCTCCACGGAGACTTCGGGGTTTCCTACAGCATTCAGGTAAACATGTCCATCAGGGATATGGTTTTAAGCCGCTTTGCAATAACGCTGAGGCTCGGCCTGCAGGCGGGCGTGATCGGCGCGCTTGTCGGCATCATTCTGGGCATCGTCGCGGCCTTAAACCGCAAAACCGGATGGGACACGCTGACAACGGCCATCTCGGTGCTGGGCGTCAGCCTTCCGTCCTTTGTGTTCGCGCTTCTTCTTTCCTACTTCTTAGGTTACAAATTTAAGCTGTTCCCCCTGCTTTACAGCGACAGCATGCCGATAAAATCCCTCGTGCTTCCGACAATCGCGCTGTCAATGTTCACTCTGGCGAACGCGGCCCGCTATACCCGCACGGAAATGATAAGCATCATGGCTTCGGATTATATGATGCTGGCGGAATCCAAGGGCCTGCCGAAAGTCAAGCTGATCGTGCGCCACGCGCTGCGAAACGCAATGATAAGCATCATCACGGTGCTCGCTCCGCTGCTTGTAAACCTGATGACAGGCAGCCTGGTTATAGAAAAAGCGTTCAGTATTCCGGGGCTGGGAAGCCTGTACATTATGGCTATCCAGTCAAACGATTATAACGTCGTGCTTGCGATAAGCTTTATCTACAGCGTGATGTTCATCGCGGCAATGCTGCTCGTGGACATCCTGTACGTAACCATTGATCCCCGCGTCCGTCTGGCTAAGGAGTGATAATATGGAAGAAGTCAAATTCAGCCTTTCAGTAAAAGAGCACGCGGACGCCGCGGAAAAGGAATACGCAAACGTTTCATATTTCAAGGAGATCCTTTATCATTTTGCCTCCAATAAAGGGGCGGTGGTAAGCGCCGTCGTCATCACCCTGATCATATTGATCGCGGTCTTAGCGCCCGTTATGAGCCCCTACCCCTACGACGAGGTTCAGTCTCAGATAAGCAATCTGCCGCCGCGCGTTCCGGGGCTTGAAAGCTTAGGCATTTTTAACGGCTTCATAAATGGCGTCGATATGTACGCCAAAAAAAACGTGTCCGGCCAGTATCATTTTTTCGGCACAGATAATCTAGGCCGCGACATCTGGACACGCGTTTGGTGCGGCACCCGAATCTCCCTGATTATAGCCTTCATAGCGGTCTTTATCGATGTTTTTATCGGCGTAATTTACGGCCTTATCTCCGGATATTTCGGCGGCAGGCTGGATTTGATCATGCAGCGCTTTACGGAGATCTTAAGCAGCATCCCTCAGCTCGTAATGGTTACGCTCATGGTGGTGGTTATGAAGCCCGGCCTG
>JAUZPW010000169.1 GCA_030705725.1 Bacillota bacterium | reverse complement strand
TTAACATTTAATGTTATAAATGTTATATATTGACAAGTGAATTATAATGATATATTATGAAACAAAGATGAGCAAAGGAGGAAAGTGGCGGCAAAACGGGCAAAACCCGTTTATGGCACGGATTTGATGAATCAGGATTTTATTCTTGAAATGAAAAAAATTACGAAATATTACGGAGCCGTCCACGCTTTGGACAATGTCGACTTCAGCCTTAAGCGCGGAGAAATACTCTGTCTTTGCGGCGAAAACGGCGCCGGGAAATCCACGCTTATGAAAATTTTATCGGGTGCGGAGAATCCTACCGAGGGGCAAATCTACATAGACGGAGAACCGGTAATAATTTCGAATCCCGCGCGCGCTCATGAAATTGGTATCAGCATTGTCTATCAGGAACTCATACAGATTCCCGAGATGTCAATTACGGAAAATATATTTTTAGGTCGCTACAGGAAAAAAGCGGGCTTTATAGATATGGACGACGCCCGAAGCAGGGCTCTTAAGCTCATGGACGAAATCGGCATTCATTTTAACCCGGACGTTAAGGTCAGGGAGCTTTCGACGGCGCAGCGGCAGCTTGTAGAAATATTGAAGGCCGTATCGTACCGCTCGCGGATAATAGTTTTCGACGAGCCGACCTCGTCGCTTACAAGCGAAGAGACCGAAATACTTTTCAGCATTATCGGCAGGCTTAAAAAACAGGGCGTATCGCTTATTTATATTTCACACAGATTGAATGAAATTTTCCGGATAGGAGACAGAGTGACCGTTTTCAGAGACGGAAAAAACGTGGGAACTTCGGTAGTCAGCGATATCGATATAAACCGGCTTATCTCCATGATGGTGGGACGCTCTGTCGAAAACCAGTACCCCAAGCAGCAGGCGCCGATCGGGGATGTAATACTCAGAGCCGAGAATATCACAAACGAAAAAGTGCACGGCTGCTCATTTGTCTTAAGACGGGGCGAGGTGCTCGGCTTTTCGGGCCTTGTGGGCGCGGGAAGAACCGAGCTTATGAGGGCTGTTTTCGGGGCGGATCCCTGTACCGGTTCGGTTTTCTTAAACGGAAGGGAGATAAAGAACACTGCCCCGAGCGTGGCTATTATAAACGGAATAACGCTCGTTCCGGAGGATCGGAAGGATCAGGGAGTCGTCCAGGGGATTTCTGTCAAGGACAATATCGGGCTGAGCTCGCTAAAAAGATACACCCGCAGGCTTTTTATCGACGACGCTATGGAAAACAGAGATGCCGACGAACATATCGAAAAGCTCAGGATCGTTACTCCGGGCAGGGATCAGCCGGCTGGAAACCTATCCGGCGGAAATCAGCAGAAGGTTGTCGCCGCAAGATGTCTGGCCACGAATCCGAAAGTGCTTATTATGGATGAGCCCACGCGCGGCATAGACGTCTCGGCCAAAGTTGAAATCTATCAGATCATGAACAGGCTGACTTCCCAAGGGGTTTCGATTATCATGATCTCTTCCGAGCTGCCTGAGCTTATGGCGATGAGCGACCGGGTCATCGTAATGTGCGAGGGAAGGATTACGGGCGAGCTGTCGCGGGATGAAATTGACGACGAGACTATAATGATGTTTGCGACAAAACACGAAGATAAAAATATAAAATTGGCAGCTAAAGGAGTACATGGCGATGAGTGAAAACGGGAAAAAGAAAATAAAGGCGCTCGGTTACTTCCACAGTGCCGACTTTTTATCATACTCGAGCATAATCCTGTTCATTATTATTTTGTCATTGGTGCTTGGAATTGTGACGCCAAACCATTCTTTCATGACTCAAAGCAACATCTTAAACGTCATCCGCCAGGTTGCGGTATACGGAATGCTTGCGGTCGGAATGGCCTTCGTCATGATCCACGGCGGGATCGACCTTTCCGTCGGGTCCACAGCCGGCCTTTGCGGCGCCGTATCCTGCCTTTTGGTCGTGAATGATATTGCGGGAGTTATTCCGTCAATGGTCGTGAGTATTCTGCTCGGCGCGCTCATAGGGCTGTTTAACGGTTTGGTGATCGCGTATACGGGGATTCCGCCCTTTGTCGCTACGCTCGGAACCCAGATTACGGTGCGCGGTTTCGCTTACATAGTGTGCAACGGCAAGCCGATCGGAAATCTGCCGGAAAGCCTCAAAGGTCTCGGCGTCAACAGGTTTCTCGGAATACCCATTCCAATACTCTTTATGCTCGCGATGTTCATAATCGGAGGGATAATACTCGACAAAACAGCTTTAGGACGCTCATTTTACGCGGTCGGAGGAAACCAGACCGCGGCGCGCCTCGCCGGTGTCGACATCAACAAGGTCAAGGTTCTTGCCTACACTCTGTGTGGAATCATGGCGGGGCTTGCCGGACTGATTCTGGCCTGCAGAAACGCGTCTGCCCAGCCCACCGCGGGAAATACCTTCGAAACGGAGGCGATCGCCGGCAACGCCATGGGCGGCGTCGCGTTTACGGGAGGCTCAGGCACGATCGCCGGAGTATTCTTCGGAATCTTCCTGATGGGCATCATAAATAACGGAATGAACCTGCTCGGCATCAACTCTTACTGGCAGTATGTCGTGAAGGGTCTTATCATCATAGCCTCGGTCGTATACTCAATGAACTCAAATAAATTCAAGAACAGAAAAAGAAAGAAAACAAAAAATCAGGTTTCCGGCAATCAGGCTGTTCCAATTCAATAAAATGAGGAAGAAAGGGAGTAAAAGACAATGAAGAACCTGAAGAAAGCGTTGGCCCTGCTGCTGGCGTCCGGTTTTAGCCTCACGCTGTTTGCCTGCAATAAACCCGCCGGAGGCACGACTGAGGCGGCCAAAGCTGACACGACCACCGCTGCAGGCAGCGCGAGCACGGCGGCGGCCTCCGAGCCCGCCAATGCGAAAAAAACCGTCGGGCTTTTGACTTATTCGCTCGGCGAGGAGTTCGGCGTCGACGTTTTGAGCGGCGTTAAGACGGCAGCCGACAAGCTCGGGTGGGAAATTATCGCTCCGGACCCGGCAGGCGATCTCCAGAAACAGATTTCACAGGTCGAAGACTTCATCCAGCAGGGCGTTGACGCCATCATTATCGCGCCCGTCGACGCGGGCGCGATCGCCCCGTACATAGAGCAGGCCAAGAAAGCCGGAGTTATCGTTATTAACTACGACATCGAAGCCGGCACGGACGTTGCCGACGCTCTGGTTCTCTGCGACAACGTATACGGCGGAAAAATGGCGGCTCAGCTTATGGCGGAAGCTATCGGCGAAAAGGGAAAGGTTCTTGTTCTTACGGACAATCCGGGCGTCGTCTGCATCGACGAGCGCTGCTCGGGCTTTATCAACTGCATGAAGGAAAAATATCCAAAAATCGAGCTTGTTCAGCAGCTCTCCAACGGAACCCGCGACACGCATCAGAAAACCACCGAAAACATGCTGACCGCGCACAGTGATCTCGCCGGGATTTTCGCACCGGACGGCGACCATACTTTGGGCGCTTACACGGCGTGCGTGCAGATGGATCGCAAGAAAATAAAGATCGTAGGCTACGATGCTTCGCCCGAGCAGATCACTATTATGAAAGACGACGGAAATGACGGGATCCTTTTCGCTTCAATAGCGCAATATCCGATTGTCATCGGAAGAATCTGCGTTGAGACGCTTGAAAAGGTATTCAAAGGAGAGGACACCAGCGAGACCGTTTATGTCGACATCGGCGTCGCGCGGGCCGATGATATACAAAGCTTCAAGTTTTTAAGTTAAATAAGGCCGTTCGCACAGCAATATGATTAATAATATCAAATGCCCTGTCAACCGGGGCATTTGATAAACATTTTAAATGTAATACAGGAAAAGGTGGCTTTTTTCATGAAACTTACAGCGGAAAAATTCGCGCATATGGTCGACGCCGCATGTATCGCGGGAAATATGTCGTTTTCGTCCCAGAGAGATTTAGTCGAATATTCCAAAAAGTACGGGTTTAAACAGGTATACGGGCTGGCTTCTTATTACCCTTACCTGCTGGAGAATTTGAAAGGAACCGAAACGGGCGTCGGCGGCGGGGTAGGCAGCGCTTTGGGAGGCGGAACCGAGCTTACCGACGTAAAGGTATACCAGACAAAAACCTATATGGATATGGGTATCGACGAAATAGACATGTGGATGAACATAGCCGCTTTGAGAAACTCGGAGTTTGATTACGTCCTGAATGAAATTAAGGCGGTTCGCGCGGCGGTTCTTCCGGGGCATATCCTGAAAGTTATTATCGAGCCCTCCATACTGACTCCGGAGCAGACCGAAACGGCCGTAAAGCTCGTCATCGAGGGCGGCGCGGATTTCGTTAAGGCCGGAACGGGCTTTTTGGGAGCGTGCACGCTGGAGCATGCGCATCTGATGCTGAGAGCGGCGGACGGCAGGGTGAAGGTAAAATGCTCGGGCGGTATCCGCGACGTGAATGTGGTTCGTGAAATGGCCGACATGGGAGTAGCGCGCATCGGCATGGGCACAGCTTCCGCCG
>JAUZPW010000168.1 GCA_030705725.1 Bacillota bacterium | reverse complement strand
TTTCCCGCGCCTTTCAACCCGTATTTGCCGACAAGCGCAAGCTTTTGTTTTATAGAATCGGCGTCTTCATACCAGATCGCGTAATTTCCCGCTTTTATCGTTCTTCCGTTTAGGGTGAAGCCGTCCGTCACTGTAATATGCGCTACCGGCGAACCAGACGCCGCGTCCACGAATACTTTATGCGGATACTTTTTTATAAGCTCCTGGATGCGGTTAAGAGAAATTCCTAGGCCTTTTATGTTTCCGTCCGTGCTCCAGAGGCGACCGTAAAAAGGTATTCCGACAACGATTTTTTCTTTCGGCACGTTTTTAAGCGCATACTGCATCGATTTATCGACAAAACTCAGCGACGCCACAGCTCCGGGGCTGCCGCCGCTGTAGTGCTCGTCGTACGTCATGATAAAAAGATAATCCGAGTATTCGCTGAGAGCCCTATAATCGTACGATCCCTGCCAGCCCTTCGCGGTTCCCCACGGGTTTGAAGCCACGGCAACAGATACCTCTTTCCCCGGCGGTATTTTTTCTCTCAGCAGCTTAATAAACCTGGTGTAATCCGCCCGCTGCAGCTCGGTCAAATTTTCCAAGTCTACGTTTATCCCGTCGAGATTGTATGTCTCAACCACCTGGGCAATACCGTCCGAAAGCTTATCCATGCCTTTTAGCGCGTTTATGCCGGACTGTCTGTCCCAGCCGTTACTTAAAAAAGGCACCACTCTAATTCCGTTATCATGCATGGCGAGAATAAAGCTTTCGCTTACGCCCGATATTTTGAGTGTTCCGTCCGCGTTAATATCAAAATAGCTTGGCGACACCGTGTTAAGCGTGTTGTATGAAAGGCTAACGTTTTGTATCTGCTGAGAGGCAGAACCGAAGTATACATATGACATCGCATAGCGTCTTGACTCGTAAAGGGCTTTTGAAGCAAACTGAGAAAAAGGTATTGAAAGAATCAGTCCGCCGGCTACTACGAGCTTTATGGAGCGGACCGCCACGATTTTTTTTGCTCCTTCCGCTTTGCTTAAAAAGCCATGGAGCAGCTTGCCGTTTAAAAACTCATAAGCGAATTCCGCGTCGAGACGGTCGATATAGATAATAATATCGCAGCTTCCGTCGTAATTTTGCCGCATGCAGAGTTTTTCAATCACAGTATATTGCACCTTCTTTCCGGCTAGCTTTTGCCGGATTCCCCATCATATGCATTAAAAAGAAAAACCGGGCAAAATTTTCATTTAGCTCGGTTCATACGTTTAAGAACTCAAGTATTTCATTGTAGCTTCCGGCTTCCAAAAGAGGTTTTTTTTCGCCCGGTGGCAAAGGCAGCTTTCCGGGGTTATACCACACCGCGTCCACCCCGAAAGCATACGCTCCCCGAACATCCGCCGCAAACGAGTCTCCGATAAGAACACACTCGCGCTTATCGGGGTTCAGGCAGAGCTTCATCGCCGCTTCAAAAATAGGGGTTTCCGGTTTCGGCGCGCCCGCCTCCTCCGAGGTTATCATGTTGCGGATAAACGGCGAAAGCCCCGACAGCTCGAGCCTTCTGTATTGGTTGTCCTTAAGCCCGTTTGTAACGGCGCAAATCATATATTTAATAGAAAGCCTTCTGCAAAATTCCTCGGCTCCGTCGTACAGCACTACGCTTTCGGATAAGAATTTCACATATGTCTTGTTTATAGCAAACGGATCTGCACAAATGGAAAACTCGTCCATCACGCACCTGAAGCGCTCGGTTTTCAGGGCGGAAAGCTCGATTTCCCCCCGTTCAAGCATTCCCCACATTTCCTTATTAACCGTATGGTATCTGCCATAAACGGCCTCGTCAACCGGTATGCCGTTTTCCCGGAAAGTATTAAAAAAGCTCTCGTGCTCGGAGGCGGGAAAATCAAAAACCGTTCCGTCGAGATCCAAAAATATATCCCTGTATTTATTATTCAGCGTAAATTTTTCTCCCTTCGGCGAAAAGATTTCTTCCCCTACTGTCGATCGCGACAATCGCCGGAAATTCGTAAAGTGTCAGACGTTTAACCGATTCGCAGCCAAGCTCCGGGAACGCGATTACCTCCTGAGCTTTTATCGCCTGCGCACAGACGGCGCCCGCCCCTCCGACAGCCGCGAAATAAACAGCGCCGAAAAGTACCATTGAATCTATGACGCTTTTGCGCCGTTCGCCCTTCCCTATCATGCCGCATAGCCCGGCTTTTATAAGTCTCGGCGTATAAACATCCATGCGGCCCGACGTCGTGGGGCCGCATGCGCCGATGACCTGTTCGTTTCTTTTCGGGGTCGGCCCCGCATAATAGATAACTGCGTCCTTAATATCGAACGGAAGCGGCTTTTCTTCGTCCAAAAGCCGCATAATTCTCTTATGGGCCGCGTCCCGCGCCGTGTAGGCAGTTCCGGACAACAGCACCGTCTGCCCGGCTTCAAGCCTGTCAAGCTCTTTCCTTAGATCCTGTAAATTTACCCTTATTTCTTCCAACAGTCCCTTACCTGCCTTTTAAGCGTTCCATAAGCTCTTTTAAGGACAGGTGCTTTGCTTCCTGCGGGGCGTCTTCTATGTATTTAACGGGAGCTTCGCCGTTTTCTTTCACCGGCCCCGTTTTTACTGTTTCCCGTTCCGTCTCTGCTTCCACAGGCTCCGTAATCTGAGCCCCGGTTTCCTGAGTTTCAGCCTCCGGCCCGGGGTTATTTTCGGTTATATCCTCTTTTAGATCACGCATCGGAGCTATGTCTTCCATGCTGCTCTTTTCAAGGCCTTTAAGCTTATCCTTAAGTCCCGAAAGGCCGGAAAGCAGAGTTTTATAGCCCGTTTTGGCCGCATCGAGCGTCGACTCCGCCTGGTTTACCTGTTCTCCTATATTGTCGACAAAATAAGCGAAACGGTCTTTTGTCTCATTAATCAGTTTTTCCGCTTCATCTCTGATTTTATCAAGCGTTTTCTGCGATTCACGCTCTATTTCTTTAGCTCTCTTGCGCGCGGAAAGCTCGATCCCCGCTATATCCGCTTTCATCCTGTCGTAACCCGAAACCTCGCCCCGCAGCTCTTTTATTGTGTCGTTCGCTTTGCTAAGCTCGTTTTTAATTCCGGCAATTTCCTGGTTCTTTTGCCCATTATCCAGCTCAAGCGCCGTTATCCGCTCCGAAAGCCCGGCGTTTTCAGATTTCAGCGTTTCGATTTCTTTATCTCTTTCTTCAATTTCTTTTTTTAAGCTTTCTGTTTCTTCTTTACATTTTTGAGCCGCCGATTCGATGTAATTCAGTACATCGTCCTTATCAAAGCCGCCAAACGTGCGTTTTTTGAAAACTCTTTTTGTTTCGCCGCTCATAAGCATCCTCCAGTAAAGTATTTTTTTTATTATAACATAATTTAACTTGCTTTACACGCTTTCTTTTCTTTGGTATAATAACTATGCTTTTGCGCCCGTGGCTCAATGGATAGAGTAGCGGCCTCCGACGCCGTTGGTTGCAGGTTCGACTCCTGTCGGGCGCGCCAGCTTATAAAGATAAGGAAAGGATTCGAACCCTCACGGTTTGAATCCTTTCATTATCTTACTTTTTTTGGTATACTCAGGTTTGGATAATTTGTTAACGGGAGGTGTGCATTTTGTGGAAACGGATGAAATACTAAAAACCAATAAAACATATTGGGAATCAAATGCAGATTTATGGTTTGGGACTACGTCGCTTCCGACATACGGAGTGAACTTTGTTACAGAGGATGATCTGCATTTGTTTGGTGATGTTTCAGGCAGAAAATTGCTGGAAATCTGCTGCGGCAGCGGTCACTCGCTAAAATATCACGCCGACAGAAATGCCTCTGAATTATGGGGTGTAGATATTTCACACAAGCAAATAGAAAATGCTGATGCTTATTTAAAAGAGCATGGGTATACGGCAAAATTTATATGCTCACCTATGGAAGCAAAGCTGGACATCCCGACTGATTATTTTGACTTCGTTTATTCAATATACGGAATCGGTTGGACAACAGACCTGCAAGGTACATTCAGAAAAATAGCATCTTATCTAAAAAAGGACGGCGTGTTTATATTCAGTTGGCATCATACATTGAATTATTGCGTGGCTTGGTCATGCAGCCAACGCAAAGATGTCATTGAAAATGATACCTTGATTTTTAATAAAAGCTATTTTGACGAGTCATACTTTAGCATGCCGGTTGATGGAAGTGAAATAATATTATGCAATCGAAAAATATCAACATATATCAATGCTTTAGCACAAGCAGGATTATTTGTTGAACAAATGGTTGAGCAGACTGATAAAGAAACAATGGAAGCAGTCGGAGAAGTCAGTGACAAAACCAAAAAAGCCCGGATGCTTCCGATTTCTTTTTGCATAAAGGCAAGAAAATTATGATGTGAGTTCAGTACACTATGAGTATAATCAGAACTTGCATCTAAATTGAGCAAATGATAAATAAAAACTCCATTTGTTAGGATACGAACCTTCACATGGAGTTTTTGTTTTGTATATGGTAAGTTT
>JAUZPW010000167.1 GCA_030705725.1 Bacillota bacterium | reverse complement strand
CCGCAGCATACAAGCGGAACGCCCGCGTTGCTGATGAGCCCGATAATGTTTCCGCAATGCTTGCAAATAAAGAACTTTTGTCTCTCCTTAACCATTTTTGACATCCTTTCTTTTGAAAATATGCTTTCTACTTGATTAGTTCCCCGACAAGCCTGTTTACAAGCCCGCCGTCCGCTTTGCCCTTCACAAGAGGCATCAGAGACTTCATGATTTTCCCTTTGTCCTGCGCCGTGGGGCTCGAGATATTAAGCTGCCTGAGCACGTTCCCGATAACCTCTTTTATTTCAGCCTCGCCCATCCTCTGCGGGGCAAATTCGGATAAGATCCTGATTTTTGTTTTGCATTCTTCTATAAGTTCGGCTCTGTCTTCCGGAGCCGTATCTATTGTTTCCTGCGCCTCTTTTATTTCTTTGTATACGATCGCGTTTTCCTCGTCCTCGGTCAGATCCGCTCGTTTATTTATAAACTCCGCTTTCAGCGCGGCGAGAAGCTCGGAAAGAACGTTTTTTCTGTCCATTTCTCTTTCCTTTAACGCCTTGTTCATTTCCTGCCTTACAAGCTCTATCTTGCTCATTGGTTCAAACTCCTTTTTCACCGGATTGTTTCCGGTAGATTAGTATTCCGAACTCGATTTCGGTGTCGATCTCCGTGAGATTTTGCAGCTTTTTTTGATCTTTGGCGCTTGTCTTGTAATAGTACGGCGTCATCGTAAAGACATTAACAATATCCTCGTTGCTTGAAATATGAATTGTCTCCCGTATCTCGTGTTTGCATAGAAGCCGGAACCCGTCAAGGTCAGAGCTTTCGGCCGGATTTTCGTACGGCGCGTCGTATACCGCTTCCTTTAGGCGCCATAAGTGTTTTTCCAGAGGAACTACCCTAATCAAAACGCCGTCCTTTGCTAAAACCCGCCCGAACTCTTTACCGGAGTAAGGCGCGAAAACGGAAAGAAGAATATCGCACGCTTCGTCCCCGACGGGGAGATTAAAAACGCTTGCCACGGCGAGCTTTAACTCGCGGCCTCGTTTGGCCCCCAGGGCAAGAGCGTCTTTTGAAATGTCGACCCCAAGCATCTGAGGTTCTGTTTCGCTTTTTTTAAGATAATCATATATTCCGGCGGTATACCAGCATTCGCCGCATCCGGCGTCGAGAATCACACAGCCGTTTTTCGCGTATTTCTTTACGGTTTCCGCGAGGCTCTTAAGAAGCGGGGCATAATATCCTTTATCCAGAAAATCGCGCCTTGAACGCACCATCAGCCTGTCGTCGCCGTGGTGCTTTGCCTTCGGCTGCTGGGATAAAAGAAGGTTTACATACCCGCTTTTCGCAATATCGAAGCTGTGCCTGTTCTCACATGACAGATTGCCGTTGTTTGGCTTAAGCTCTTTCCCGCAGACCGGGCAGATAAAAGAGCTCATACCGAACTCTCTGTTTTGTCACGGTCGGGAGACTCATTGCCTTTAACCTCGCCGTTTTCGCTGCCCGCCGCTTCGGTTTGGCCGCCGGCCCCCGCCTGCAGCCTGCTCTGCTTCACGAACCATAGGGTTATGGTGCCGAGGACGACGGCTCCCCCCGTAAGCGCAAAGGGCCCGGGAGCTTCGCCCGCAAAAAGGAACACCCATACAGGGTTCAAAAGCGGTTCAACCGTGCTGATAAGCGAACATGCCAGGGGCGGACAGTTTTGCGCCGCTATCCCGAACAGCACGTAAGGAATGCCGAGCTGCACCACTCCAAGGATAAGTATGCTCAGAACCGCAGGGCCGGTAAAAGGCGTGGGTATAAAAAACACCATCGGAGCGTTTATCAGGGTCGTGAATATATGCCCCAGAAGAATGCCGCTCATACGCGCGTCGCCGTCGGCCTTGCAGGTTGTAACAAACATACCCGCCATTGTAACTCCGCTGAGCAGTCCGATTATGTTTCCCAGCGGATGGCCTATCGAGAACTGGTCGAAAAAGAAAAGCGAAATGCCGAAAAGCGTGAAACCCACCGTCAGAATATCGGCTAAGCGGAAACGCTGGCGGTAGAGAACCGCTGAAATAAGCATGATATAAATCGGCGACGTATACTGCAAAACGATCGCGTTTGCCGCGGTCGTGAGCTTGGTAGCCGAAACGAACCCCACGCAGGTAAGCATCAGCATAATTCCGCAGAGAACGGAAGTCCGGTTTAATGTAAAACGCATTCCCTTCGAGCGCATGTATATGGCGATAACGCCCGAAGCGATGAGGCTTCTGAAGCCCGCGATAATAAGCGGGTTCCATGGGATAAGCTTGATAAAGATTCCCGCGATGCTCCAAAGCGTGGCGCAGATAAGCATGAGCAGTATGGATTTTTTACGGGCGTTGTTAAGAGGCAAATAAAGCACATCCATTTCCGGCATAAAACAATTCTGTTATCCATATTTTAATATCCATTTCCTAATTTGTAAAGCCGGTCGGCGTGCTCCGAAGGACATTCCCCGCCGAAATCAAAAACCCGCGCCCCTCATCTCCCGGTCTGTAGGCAAGCTTTGCTTGATAATAAAAAAAAATTTATTCAATTCCGTATTCCCCGTGCCGTTCCGTCTTTTTATTTCCTTTGGATATATAAAGCTTGCCCGAGGTGTCCAAAGCCGCGTAAAATACCTCCTTTGCATTGCAAATTCCGTTATTATTCAGTTCGTTAAAGAGCCACTCTTCCGTTAAATTTGTCGAATTCAGGTTTTCGTATAATACTACCCCGTCAATAATAATATCCTTCGTCAAGCCTGCCTCGGGAGGGTTTTGCTGAACGTCGGAAGGCGTCAGCGGCTTTTTTGAAGCTTTCGGCAGAACGGACAGTTTACCGTCGTTTTCCAATATCGCGTAATTCACGTCGTTAATATTAAAGTAATTTTTTTCCCGTAATAATGAAGTCAGATCGTCTAAGGTCAACCTGATTTTCTTCATGTTTTTCTTTATTATTTCTCCGTTGCTGATGATGACGACGGGTTCCGAGTTGATAAGCTTTCTTAAGCGAAAACTGCTTATATGAACTATGCCCGCGATCAGCCCCAGCGCGCAGAAAGTCAATAAAACGGTTATTCCCGAAGCAAAGGTCATATTCGTTCCCAAACTGATGTTTGCGGTAATGGACCCGAGCGTGATGGCGACGGCGAAATCAAAGAAGGTGATTTGGGATATGGATTTTCTGCCCATAAGCCTGCTGACAAAAAGCAGCGTAATAAATGCCGCGACCGTCCTGATAATTGAAAATAAAATCGTCTCCATACTTCTCCCCGCCCGGCCTATAAATTTAATTATGTTAAAAGCGGGCTAAGCCCGCCGCAGCTCGTCGAAAAAGTGTCATTTAGGAATTGTTAAGGGGTCGGAACCTCTTAACGTCGCGTTTGTTGCTATATCCATTGTTACCCACCGAATTAATACAAGTTATATTCTTTGCTTCGAAGGTTTTTTTATTCAATTTCGCCTTGAATCGGGCAAAATGGCTTTTTCTGCATAAAAAAGTAGCTTGCCATTATTAAATGACAAACTACCGTCATGGCGCGTAAGTATTAACTTTATCAGCCTGCCGGAGCGAGAAAAAGTGTCGGTATATCAGTAAACGGCATAGATTGATCGTAATCTCCGTAGTAATATTTATCCAATTTCTGGTAATCCTCTTTCTTCCCGTAGTCAAGCACACCGTCTGCGATTTTTTGCGTTTTGAGCGTTGTTCCCTCCAGTTTTGATACGTCAATATTATATACTCCCATATGACCCTCATATCGCACAAATCTGCCAGAGCCATTGGTATACAAACTGGAATGGCTACCGTTAAGTTCCCCGCAATTAATGAGTTTATCCTCAACGACCGTATAAACCGTGTACTTATAAGCAGCTTCACAGCCACCAGTCTTTAATATAAATTCTGGAAATCCGTCTTTGTTCATATCATATAAGCAAAACTGGCAATGCATAAGATAGACACCGTATTTATGGTCATTAGTGTCGTCGTCTAAAGTTGTCGTATCGGTAGCAATCCCCTGTAAAATTAATATTATATAATTTCGTGTAATATCATCAAACTGCTGAAAATATTTGATAAATTCATCCTGTTGCTCTGTTGTCATTTTACGGCATTCGGGTAAAAGACCGGAAAGTTTCCATCTTTCAATAAAAGTTTGGAACTCATCATTAACAGAGGTATCTTTCACAGTGGCTGACAGCAAGGTAATTTGCATCGTTTCACTTTTGGCGGGAAGTGTTGATTCTGATACCGCTCTGTCTTTGCTTCCGCATACTGATAATATCAATATCAATACCATTAACAAGAAAAGAAAATTCCGCATTTTTATTAAGATACCCTCATTCAAATATCAAGTTAAATTTATTTATCTATTTTGTAATTTGATATGTAGACTGTGAAAATATGACACGTAAATCTTCAGCAGTGTTGTAAAAACCATAAGTCTTTAGCAAAAATCCTATATCATCTATATTTGCCTTACAATTCGGGCCAAGTATTATTTCATTAATAATAGAATCATCATAGTGACTCCCAAAACTAAAATCGAGAAATGATACT
>JAUZPW010000166.1 GCA_030705725.1 Bacillota bacterium | reverse complement strand
CTCATATGGATTACCTCGTTTCTGATTAATTTTGGACGCAAAAAAAGCCGGGGTTTTATCGTTAAAACCTCGGCTAAAAAATGGGGCTTCTATGGGCTTCAAAAAAGGGCGCCAAAGTGATATCAAGGGTTTCCTGTATTTATATAAAAAAGGGCGCCACTTTTCGAAGGGCATTCCTGCCGATTAAAAAAGGCGCCACTATTATTCTCACATTAAATGCTGACGGATAGGTGATAATACGGGATTTTTCTCTGTTAGGTGCTTATGTGTATGAGTTCAAATACACTCACAGGTTAAAATGGGTAAAATGATATCTCCAAAATGGACATCCGTTTTGACGGGAGAAATCAGTGTTTAAAACCCTGAAAAAGCTTGATGTCCTGCGGTTTTATCCGCAGGACATCGTTGGTGAGTAATTTTTATGGTGCCGCTGGTGGGACTTGAACCCACATGGTTTCCCGCTCGATTTTGAGTCGAGTGCGTCTGCCATTCCGCCACAGCGGCCGATGCATTGTTGATTATACAACAAAGCATTCTCAAATTCAAGCTTTTTTGATATATTGCGAAGCGCTTTTGGCCATAAGCCTCTTTGTCCCGACGCCGTCGAAGGCAATCTCAAGCAGCGTATCTCCGCCCATCGGAGTGACCGCAAGCACCATTCCCTTCCCAAACGCCTTGTGCTCGATTATTTCGCCCGGCCGATACTGCGGCACCGGCGCGGCAGGCTCCCGTCTTGCGAAAAGAGTCGTTTTCGGCTGTGTATGAACGGGCTCCGCGGTAGGCGCGGCGGCGGCTTTCGCCTCGGCCTTAACGTTTTCAATAAGCTCCGCCGGTATCTCCTCGATAAACCTTGACGGGCGCGAATACTTTGTCTGCCCGAAAATCATCCGGCGCTCAGCGCAGGTCAGGTACAGACATTTTTTTGCCCGTGTCAGCGCGACATAACAAAGCCGACGTTCTTCCTCGAGCTCGTCGTTTGAATCGATCGAACGGTATCCCGGAAACAGCCCCTCCTCCATTCCGCACAAAAACACGTTGTCGAACTCAAGCCCCTTGGCCGCGTGCATCGTCATCATAATCACGGCGTCTGCCGAGCTGTCGAACCGGTCGATGTCGGTAAACAGCGATATTTCCTCCATAAAGCCCTGCAGGCTGGGTTCCGGCGAACGGGCGCAGTATTCCGATATGTTCGATTTAAGCTCAAGCACGTTTTCCGTCCTCGCGCGGGCTTCTGCGTCGTCTTTCTCGTTAAGCGCCGCAAGATAACCCGATCTTTCGCAAAGCGCGTCGTAAAGCTCTTCGAGCGGCAAAAACTCTGTCATTTTTCTTAGGTTTTCAATAATATCGACAAAAGATCCTATCGAATCCCTTGACCTGGAGAGCTCCGGATACTGTGCCGCGTTTTTTAGCACCTCGTAAACCGTTACTCCTTCGTTCAGCGCAATCTGCTCCGCTTTTTCAACTGTTTTGTCCCCGATATTTCTTTTCGGGGTGTTTATTATTCTCTTTAATCTCAGGGTGTCCGCCGGGTTCTCGATAACCCACAGATACGAAAGCATATCCTTAATCTCGGCTCTGTCGAAAAAGCGAAGGCCGCTTAAAATCCTGTACGGCACACCGTTTCGCTTAAAAGCCTGTTCAACGCTGTTTGAAAGCACGTTGTTCCTGTAAAGTACGGTATGGCTTCCGTAATTTCTGCCATCGGATACGCCCTTTAATATAACGGAAGCAATATACTCCGCTTCCTCTTCCTGAGTGTCCGCTTCATATAACACTACTTTTCCGCCTGCCGGATTTTCCGTCCAGAGAGTTTTTGATTTTCTGCCGTTATTGTTTTTTATAACGTTATTCGCCGCGTTTAAGATATTGCAGGTTGAACGGTAGTTTTGCTCAAGTCGGATAACTGAAGCTTCCGGGTAATGGTCTTCAAATTCGAGTATGTTTCTGATAGTCGCGCCGCGGAATTTATAAATACTCTGGTCATCGTCGCCGACCACGGAAATATTTCTGTATTTATTAGCCAGCAGTGATGAAAGCATGTACTGCGCGTAATTCGTGTCCTGGTACTCGTCCACGAGCACGTAGCGGAACTGCCTTTCATAGTGCTCGCGCACTTCGTCGTGGTTTTTTAATAGCCCGACCGTTTTCACTATTATATCGTCAAAGTCCAGCGCTCCAGACTTTCCGAGCCTGCTTTGGTATTCCCTGTACACGGATGAAACGGTTTTGCGGTATAAATCGCTTCCCGCTTCCTGCTCGTAGTCACGCGGCGTTAAAAGATTGTCCTTGGCCCGGCTTATTTCTCCCGATAAAGCGCGAGGCTCAAACCGCTTGTCGTCCAGCGCAAGCATTTTAAGCGTTTCTGTGATTACCCGCTTTTTGTCGTCCTCGTCGTATATTGTAAAATCCCTAGGAAGCCCCACGGTTTCATAATTCGACCTTAAAATTCTGAGGCACGCGGAATGAAACGTGTGCGCCCAGACGCCCGAGGCGGCCTGCTCTCCGATCGCCGCGTTTAGCCGCTCCCTCAGCTCGTTTGCCGCTTTGTTTGTAAAGGTAATCGCAATTACCTCCCATGGCTTCGCCGGATTAACCGCGCAAAGGCGGTACATGTCCTGCCGCTCCTCTTCGCTTTCCGGGGCTGCCGCAAGATAACGCGCAAGCCGTTTTAAGTCTTCGTCAGTGGCGTAAACGGGCGCGCTTTTGCTTTGAAAACCGCTGCCGTAGCGCAAAATATTCAGAATTTTGTTGATGAGCACCGTAGTTTTACCGCTGCCCGCCCCTGCCAGAATCAGCGCCGGGCCATCAGTGTACAGAACGGCCTCCCTCTGTCTTTCGTTTAAATGACAAAAATCGCGCTCAATAACGGCGCGTCTTAGTGTGCTGTAACGTATGTCAAACTGAGTTCTGTCCAAAATAATCCACCAAACCCCACGATAATCTGTAATCTATTATAACTTAAAAAGCCGCCGTTGCATAGAAAAACGTCCGCACAAAAAGCGAACGTTTTACTAGCTTATTTTTGTTTTCAGTATTCCCAGCGCCTTTCTTTCGACCCTCGAGACCTGAACCTGCGAGATTTTAAGCACTTCCGCCGTTTTTTGCTGAGTAAGGCCTTTATAAAAACGAAGATAGATAACTTTCCGCTCCCGTTCCGGCAGATTCCGGACCGCCGAATTCAGCGCGTAGCGTTCGAGCGTTATCTCCTCATGCGTGTCGTCGAAAAGAATGTCTTCAAGCGTCATCCCGTCGCCGCTTACGTCGCGCTGCAGCGAATCGGCCGCTCCCGCGTTTTCGCATACCGCGATCTCTTCGATGTCAAGCCCCGTTTCCTGGGCAATTTCTGAAAGTCTGGGCTCGCGCCCCAGCGTGTTCTCAAGCTTATTTTTAGCGCTCTTTATTTTCTGCAGGTTGTTTTTTGTAATCCTGTTTATTTTAATGATCCCGTCGTCACGCAGAAACCTTTTTATTTCACCAGCGATTTTCGGTACCGCATAGGTCGAAAACTGGGTGTTGAAGCTTGGGTCAAAACACAATATGGCTTTATAGCAGCCCATTGAACCGAGCTGGTAAAGATCGTCCGCGTCCACTCCTCTTCCCAAAAATCGGCGCACAATGCTCCAGATCAGAGCCGCGTTTTTTTCAATGATCTTCGCGCACGCTTCCTGATCGCCGCTTTGAGCCTTTTCGATTAGAGGAAAAATGTCGTTCAATGTATCCCTCCGCCGGTAGCCTTGCAGGAAATATGCTTGACCATTTTTATCGTCGTGCCTTTGCCTTTTTTTGAATATACGCGGAAGTTCGTCATAAAGTTTTCCATAATCGTAAAGCCCATTCCGCTGCGTTCCTCGCCGCCCGTCGTAAACATCGGCTCTCTGGCAAGCTCCACGTCTTCGATTCCGACTCCCCTGTCGCGTATCGTAATTTCCACTTTGTTTTCATCAAAAATCCGCACTCTTATCCAGATGACGCCCATGATGTCGGGATAAGCATGAATTATAGCGTTTGTAACGCCCTCGCTGACGGCGGTTTTTATATCGTTCAGCTCCTCAAGCGTCGGATCTGTCTGCGCCGCGAACGCGGCGACGGCCGCGCGTGCAAAGGCTTCGTTGCTGGACCTGCTTAAAAACTTGATGCTCATTTCATTTAGCGATTTCATCGTTATGTACTCTCCCCTCCGTGAACCTTACGATACGGTCGACACCTGCGGCCGACAATACCTTCCGCGGCTGCGGCGGCACGTCTTTAAGAAAAAAAGAAGCTCCTATGTCGCGCATGTTTCTGTATCCGCACATAACGACGGCGATCCCCGACGAATCCATAAACGTCAGTTTGCTCAGATCAAAAATCAGCCTCCTCGGAGCGTACAGATCTATGATGTTCTCAAGGTAACGCATGGTTTCCTTGGCTTCATGATGTCCGAGCTCCCCGGAATATTCGACTACTATTCCTTCTTCGATTTTTCTATGACTGATCGGCATACAGATACCTCATTCCTCTCGAATAAAAAATAAAAAAGACCGTGCGCAGCTTTGCACACGGTCATTATACTTTTATATGCT
>JAUZPW010000165.1 GCA_030705725.1 Bacillota bacterium | reverse complement strand
TCCTTATCCTGTGCAATAATAGAATCAAGCACCGCATCCGAAATCTGGTCGCAGACCTTGTCAGGATGTCCGCCCGTTACAGACTCAGAAGTAAAATACCTTTTTGTTGTCATAGTTAACTCCTTAATTTGTCAATGATGGATATATATATTTTAACCGCTTTCGCCATATTTTTCAATATAATAACATATTGTTTACTAAACTTCTGTAATTAGATATAATAACCGCAGACCGGCGGTTATATGATTTTTTTTATAAATTTCTCCGAAAGCTCTGGTCAGGGCGTGGGGAGCAATAATTTATACCGTTCGCACGCGTTCTTTATGGCATGCGTCCTGCTATAATGGTAGTATGAGGTCAAATATCCTGATTCCGAGGTGATCTTTTTGGGTCTTCTTTACGATGCGCGCTCCATTGCGAAACGTGATCCCGCGGCGCGCAGCACGCTGGAGGTCGTCCTGTTGTATTCCGGCTTCCACGCGCTTATTTACCACCGTATCGCGCACTTTTTTTATAAATGCAGGCTTAAATTAATTGCCCGGCTTATATCGCAGATCGGCCGCTTTATGACCGGCGTCGAAATTCATCCGGGCGCAAAAATAGGCCGCGGTCTTTTTATAGACCACGGCATGGGAGTTGTAATCGGAGAAACCGCTGAAATAGGCGACGATTGTACAATATACCATAACGCAACCCTCGGCGGAACCGGCAAGGATTCCGGCAAGCGCCATCCCACAATAGGAAATAACGTGCTTATCTCGACAGGCGCTAAAATTCTGGGTCCGTTCAAGGTCGGCGATAATTCGCGGATCGGCGCAAACGCCGTCGTTCTGCAGGAGGTTGAGCCCGACTCGACCGTAATCGGCGTTCCCGGAAGAGTAGTTCGCCGTAAAGGCCAGAAGCTCACTCCTTCTACGGACCTTGACCAGGTGCATATGCCCGATCCGGTATCGCAGGAATTCTGCCGCCTGCAGCAGCGGATTCATATTCTGGAAACCGCCCTATCGAAGTATATAGAGGTCAAAGGGGACGAAGATTTTCATCAAGAATAAGCGCGCCGTAAAAAAGCGACCTTTCCTTTAATTCGTCGTTTCGCGCGATATACCCGCACCTTCCGGTATAATACCGCAAAAATCTTACGGCGGCGGCACCGCCTCTCAGTATAACGGGCTGTCTTAGCGCCATTACAAGGTTCGATGCAAGCCCCCAGTAATCCGGGCCGTCCTCTGGCAGGCCCGAAAGATCGATAATAACGCATTCCGCGCCCTCGGCTTTTCCGAGGGCGTAATCGTTTACGCTGTCGAAATCTCCGCTTAAAAACGCATCTGAAAGCGTGCCGTCCCCAAAGTCCAGCTTTCTTAAGTTGATCTTCTCATTGAGCTCCAGAACCTCAAAGGGCGATGAAATCAGCGCCTTCGGGGCCGTATCTTCATATTTATCGATTCCGGCGCAGTCAAGCGAGCGGCGCATCGCGGCGATATGTTCCGGCGTCGTTCCGCAGCAGCCTCCGATAATCCTTACCCCGTTTTTAATGAATTCCGGCATAAACTTAATAAAGCTGTCCGCCGTTTCCGAAAAAACCGTATCTCCGTTAACAATATCCGGCACGCCGGCGTTAGGCTTCACGCAAAGCGGCCCTCCGACCGAATTATACATCGCTTTAATCGGCTTTATAAGGCTTTCCGGCCCGCCCGAGCAGTTCGCCCCGACGACCGCGGCTCCCAGCGCCTTAAGCGTAACTGCGCAGGCTTCCGGCGGATTTCCCATCAGCGTCTTCCTGTTCTCGTCAAAAGTCGCATTGGCTATTATCTCGAGCTTCGTGTTTTCTCTGGCTCCTATAACGGCGGCTCTGAGCTCCGTTAGGTCCGTGAAGGTTTCAAAATTTATGATTTTAGCGCCAGCGTCTTCGGACGCCTTTGACTGTTCCGCGAAAACGGATACCGCATTCTCAAAGCTCATCTCGCCGAGGGGCTCAAAAAATCGGGAGGTAGGCCCCGCGGATACTGCGACCTTATTTTCATTTTTTGCGGCTTCGATCGCCATTTTAACGCCAAGCTCGGTAATTTTGCTAAACTCGCCGTCAAGTCCGTGCTTTTTAAGGCTTACCCTGTTAGCCTGAAACGTGTTCGTCTGAATAAGATCGCTTCCGGCATTTATATAAGCCTCATATATCCCGCGCACAAAGTCCGGGTGAAGGATATTGTAGCTCTCTGCGGATTCAGAGCCGCCAAGCCCTATTTTTTGCAGCATTACTCCCTTTGATCCGTCGTAAAGCAGAACCTTTTCCTTTACCCTCTCACTTAAGCTCCTGTCCAAGACAAACCTCCTTTTTCCGTTTAAGCATCCCGAAAAGATCGATTTCCGAAACAACGGCTCCGGCAATAATCAGGAAAGCGCCGAGAGCCTTAAATAAAGTAAGAACCTCCGTGCTGCCGTCCGGCCCCCTGAAAATCAAGGCCAGAATAAGAGTAAATACCGGCTCCAGTAAAAGAATCAGCGCCACGCTTGTGGGATTGACGTATTTCTGCACTACAATCTGCGCGCTGTTGTTTAACGCGGTGCAAAGCCCTCCGATGTAAAGAAGGCTTATGACGAGCTCCTTTGAAAAAGTAACCGCCGGCAAAGAGGCGGGGTCAAAGAGCAGACACATAGTAAACAGAAAAAATGCGCCCGCAATAGGCTGGCCTATGCACAGCAGCAGACTGTCGGCTTTTTTTACGAATTTGACTACAAGTATCATATGAACCGAAATGCAGACGGCGCAAAGAAAAGTATAAAAATCTCCTATATTTAGCGCCGTATCCAGACCGCCGGTTATAAAAAGCAGGCCGGCAAAAGCGATTAAAACACCGGCGATGCTGCTTAAGCAAGGCTTTTTTCTGAGAACTGCCGCGGAAAAAATCGGTACCAGCAAAACGGAAAACGCCGTTATGAAAGCCGAGTTTGAAGCCGAGGTGTATTTGATTCCCACCCTCTGCAGTAAAATCGCTCCGGTGTTGAAGGTTCCGAGAATAAAGCAGTATATAATTACCCGCTTATTAAGCATCAGTCGAAGCTTTTTATAAAAAACCGCCGCAAGTAAAAAAGCCGCAACGGCAAAACGCAGAGTTACGAACGCAAGCGGCGAAGCGTACTGCAGAGTATTTTTCATCATGATAAACGAGGCGCTCCAGATGAGCGCCATAAGTACCAATATACCGTTAGCCTGCCATTTTGCCAAGACGGTGCAGCTCCTTAAGTAAAGGTAGCACTCAGCCCGGCGCTTTATGCACGCCGGGCGGTGGCTACATTTTTTATTTTTTTATTCTATCATCCCTGCATTAACTTTACAAGCACGGCTTTCTGGGCATGGAGCCTGTTTTCGGCCTCCTCGAATATCTCGCCCATATGCTTTTCAAAAACTTCCCTCGTGATTTCCTCGCCTTTGTGTGCGGGAAGACAGTGCTGGATTACTACGTCTTTTTTTGTAACCGAAAGAAGCTCGTCGCTTACCTGAAAGCCCGTGAAAGACGACCGGCGTTTCTCTGCTTCGCCTTCCTGGCCCATGCTTGCCCAGACGTCAGTAATCACGACGTCAGCGTTCTTAGCAGCTTCAAAAATATCTGTGGTGAGCTTAAACTTAGCCCCGGCCTTTACCTGTTCGTCGGCAAATGCAAGCACGTCGCTGTGCGGCTTATAATCTTCGGGGGTTGCTACCGAAACCTCCATACCGAGCTTTAATCCGCCCACGATAAGGGAGTTCGCCATGTTATTGCCGTCGCCGATAAAGCAAAGCTTTCTTCCCTCAAACTTGCTTATATATTCCCGAATCGTCATCAAATCGGCGAGGACCTGGCACGGGTGCGCAAAATCGGTAAGGCCGTTGATTATGGGGATCGTCCCGTATTTTGCAAGGTCCTCGACCTCTTTTTGCTCAAAGGTTCTTATCATAATCCCGCTTAAATAGCGCGAAAGCACCCTGGCCGTGTCCTCGACAGGTTCTCCCCTGCCTATTTGCAGATCGCGCGGGCTTAAAAAGAGCGCCTGGCCCCCAAGCTGGAACATGCCCACCTCAAACGAAACCCTCGTGCGCGTCGACGACTTCTGAAAGATCATGCCAAGCGACTTGCCTCTCAGATGCGGGTGGGCAATGCCGTGCCTGTGCTCGTATTTAAGCTGATCGGCGAGATCTATTATGCTTAAAATCTCTTCCTTTGAAAGATCCAGCATTTTTAATAAGTGTTTCATAAGTTACCCTCCAATACCTTCCGCATTATATTAAGCCCGCTGTCGATTTCCTCATACGATATTGTAAGCGGCGGCAAAAGCCTTATTACGTTTTTCCCCGCCGTAAGCGCCAGCAGGCCCTCCTTAGCCATCTTCGCCACCAGAGCCTTGGGCTCGCCATACTCGGTGGGGACTTCGACGCCGAGCATAAGCCCTAGTCCGCGCACCCCGAGGATTTTTGAGCAGCCCCATTCTTTGATCCGAGCTTTTATGTATTTGCCTTTTTCCGAGACCTCAATGAGAAACCCTTCCCCTGTTACAATATCCAGAACGGCGTTTGCCGCGGCGCAGCTTATTGG
>JAUZPW010000164.1 GCA_030705725.1 Bacillota bacterium | reverse complement strand
TGTCGCGGCCAGAGTGTCCAGGCCAACCGGGCCGCCCGCAAAATTTCTTATAATACTTTCGAGCATCCTGCGGTCTATAGAATCGAGCCCCAGCTTATCGATCTCAAGCGCCGTCAGCGCAAGATCTGCAATTTCCCCGGTAATTCTGCCGTCGCCCTTGACCTGGGCAAAATCACGCACGCGCTTTAACAGGCGGTTTGCTATGCGGGGCGTGCCTCTCGAGCGCAGCGCTATTTCCTTAGCGCCCTTTTCCTCTATCGGAATACACAAAATACGAGCGCTGCGGTTTATTATCTCAAAAAGTTCCTTCGGGGAATACATTTCAAGGCGCAAAACGACGCCGAACCGGTCTCGGAGCGGGGACGTGATCTGGCCTGCGCGCGTAGTCGCGCCAATAAGCGTAAATTTCGGAAGGTCGAGCCTTATCGACCTCGCGGCGGGGCCCTTTCCGATTATAATGTCGAGCGCGTAATCCTCCATCGCCGGATAAAGCACCTCTTCGACGCTGCGGTTAAGCCTGTGTATCTCATCAATAAACAGAATATCGTTTTCATTCAGGTTTGTTAAAAGAGCGGCCAAATCTCCGCCTTTTTCGATCGCGGGGCCGGAGGTTATACGTATGTTTACGTTCATTTCGTTTGAAATTATCCCGGCGAGGGTAGTCTTTCCGAGCCCCGGAGGGCCGTAAAGAAGCACGTGGTCGAGCGGCTCCTGGCGCCTGCGCGCGGCCTCGATAAACACGGAGAGATTTTCCTTCGCCTTTTCCTGCCCCACGTATTCGGAAAGGTTTTTGGGGCGCAGCGAATTCTCCGCTTCGTCGTCCTTGATTCTCGTCGTCGTTACGATGCGCTCTCCGACGCTGTCTTCAAATTCTATGCTCACTTACTCTCACTTCCCGATCAAAATGTACAGGCCTGTCTCTATGATTGCCGGACCCGGCACTCTTTACCGCGCGAGGCTTTTCAGCGCTAAGCGGACGGCATCCTCAAGCGTAAGCACGCTTAAGTCTAGCTTTGAAATAACGCTCATCGCTTCCGACTTCTGATAACCGAGCACCGCGAGCGCCTCTATGGCTTCCGAGACCTTTTTATCTCCGGAAGACGCCAAAAAGCCCTCCTGAGCTCCGCCCTTTTGCTTAATTCCCAGCTGATCTTTTTCCATTTTATCTTTAAGCTCAAGCAAAATCCTCTGAGCAAGCTTTTTTCCTACCCCCTGAGCCGAGGTCAGAGCTTTTTCATCTCCGGAAACAACGGCAAGGGCAAGCTTCTGAGGCGTAAGGGCGGAAAGAATCGCGACCGCCGCTTTCGGGCCGACTCCCGAAATGCCAATTAAAAGCATAAAGCAGGAGCGTTCCTCCTGATCGCAAAAACCGTACAGGTCGAAAATATCCTCTCTCACATGCAAATAGGTGTAAAGCGTAGCCGCTTCCCCGACTTTCAGGGACGCAAGCGTGTTCTGCGAGGTGATGCAGGCATAGCCGACCCCCCCGCAATCGACGACGGCGAGGTTTTGCTCAAGGAGCGCAACCTTTCCTTTCAGGTAATAAAACATAAAAACCTCCCGCTTACAGCAAAGATGTCGACGTGTGCGCGTGACAGATAGCAATGGCCAAAGCGTCGGCGGCGTCGTCCGGCCTCGGTATGCGGTCAAGGCCGAGCATCACCTTTGTCATTTCCATGACCTGGCGTTTTTCCGCTCTGCCGTAGCCCACTACGGCCTGTTTTACCTGCAGCGGCGTATACTCGTAAAGCTTATAGCCCTTTTCGGTTATCGCAAGCACGATAACGCCCCTCGCATGTCCGACCTCAATCGCGGTTTTGACGTTCGTATTGAAAAAAAGCTCTTCCACGGCTATCGCGTCGGGCTTAAAATGGTCGATTAACGACAAAACGTCGTTATATATTTCGTGCAGCCTTATTTCAAAAGGCAGGCCGGGATCGGTCTTTATCGCCCCATATTCAAGCGGTCTGAATTTCGCGTTTTCATACGCCACCGCCCCAAAGCCCACCGTGGCGTATCCGGGGTCGATTCCGAGGACGATCATAACGCAGCCTCAGCGATTCTGCGTGCCGCGTTCAGAATGCCGAGACGCCCCGATTCAAAAGTTAGACCGCCCTGCATGTATGCAGTATAGGGTTCTCTCATCGGCGCGTCGCACGAAAGCTCGATGGACGAGCCCTGAATAAACGCGCCCGCCGCCATAACGACCTTGCAGTCATAGCCGGGCATGTCCCACGGCTCCGGCGTCGCGAATGAGTCGACCGGCGAGCTTTCCTGGATTCCTTTGCAAAACTCGAGCAGCATTTTTTCATTTCCAAATTTTATCGTCTGTATTATATCATATCTTTTTTCATTATACGAAGGCGAAACCTCAAAACCCAGCTTTTCCATTATATAAGCGCAGAACACAGCCGTCTTCAGTGCCTGTGAAACCACGTGCGGCGCCATAAACAGGCCCTGATAAAGAAGGCGGTTTTGCCCGTATGTCGCGCCACACTCACCGCCGATACCCGGCACCGTAAGACGAAAGGCCGCTGCCTTTACAAGGTCCTCCCTGCCGGCTATATATCCACCGCCGGGCGCTATGCCACCGCCGGGGTTCTTTATAAGCGAGCCCGCGACAAGATCCGCTCCCGCTTCGCAAGGTTCGGTTTTTTCGACAAATTCGCCGTAGCAATTGTCCACTATTACGGATGCGTTCGGGTTGACTTTTTTTACTTCCTCCGCAATTTCGCCGATCATTCCGCAGGAAAGTGCCTTACGGTCTCCGTAGCCGCGCGAGCGCTGGATAAAGACGGCTTTGACGTTCTTCCCGGCCGCCGCCTTTTTTATTCCTGCTATATCGGGCAGCCCGTTTTCCCCCATCTGCACCTCGGCGTACCCAATTCCGTAATCGGATAAAGCGCCGCGGTTTCCAGTGTTCTGCCCGGTCACATTCCTTAATGTGTCGTACAGCGGGCCGGTAGCCGACAGGAGCACATCCCCCTGCTTAAGGGACGAAAATATGGCGCAGCAGATAGCGTGCGTGCCGTTTACGAACCCAAGCCTCACAAGCCCGGCCTCAGCGCCGAACACGTCGGCGTAAATACGGTCGAGGGCGTCTCGTCCCATATCAGAATAACCGTAGCCTGTCGTACCTGAGAAACACGCGTCGGAAACGCGGTTTTTCCTGAAGGCCTTTAATACTTTCTCGGTATTAAAGCAAGAAACGGCGCCTATCTCTTTAAAAATCAAGTCAGCTTCGCCCTCGGCTTTGCTGCCGAGGGCGACTAAACGTTCGGGAATTATCAGCGAATCCATCAGATCGAATATACCTCCGAGGGGTCGAGAAGCTTTATTCCGGCCTTTTCCAGAACGGAAACGGCTTCTTCGTTATTTTCAACTCTCAAAATGACAAACGCATTGTTTTCGCGGCGCGTGATAAACGCATACGCATATTCAACGCTTATGCCTTTATCAAAGAGTGTCTGCAAAACGCGGTTTAACGAGCCCGATCTGTCTTCTATCTGGGCTCCGATCACCTTTGTGACGGATACCGTCATCATGTTTTCCTTTAAGGCCGAAAGCGCTTTTTCGGGGTCGTTCACGATTAATCTCAGGATACCGAAATCGGCTGTGTCGGCGATGGAAAACGCCCTGATTTCAATACCGGTGCGCGCCAGAGCATCGGTTATTTCGGCAAGTCTTCCGGGTTTATTCTCAATAAAAACCGATATTTGCTTAATCAGCATGATTTATTCCCCCTTGAAGTCAATTTGCGGTCTTATCCTATTTTAAGTTTCTCCTGTCAATCACGCGCTTTGCCTTGCCCTCGCTGCGTTCGATGGTTTTCGGCTCGACAAGCCTTATTTTTGCCGAGATATTAAGGGTGCTGTCGACGGCCTTCTTGATTTTGTTTTCAAGCGCCGCAAGGCCCTTAATCTCATCCGTGAAGTTGTTTTCGTTCATCTCGACGACTATCTCGAGCGTGTCGAGGTTTCCAACGCGGTCGACAATCAGCATGTAGTGCGGCGCCGCTTCCTCAATCTCGAGCAGCACGCTTTCGACCTGCGACGGGAACACGTTTATGCCTCTGATAATCAGCATGTCGTCGGTGCGTCCGGCGGGCTTTCTCATTTTAACAAGCGTTCTTCCGCAGGAGCATGTTTCGTGCGATATGCTCGCGACGTCGCGCGTGCGGTAGCGGATAAGCGGCAGCGCCTCTTTTGTGACGCAGGTGAACACGAGCTCGCCCATTACGCCGTCCGGCAGCGTCTCGCCGGTATCGGGATTAATAATTTCGGGGATAAAATTGTCCTCGTTTATATGCAGCCCGCTGCGGCATTCGCACTCAAAGGATACCCCCGGGCCTATTATCTCAGACAATCCGTAAACATCGTGTGCTTTAATGTCGAGACGTCTTTCAATTTCGGCTCGCATGTTTTCCGTCCAGGGTTCAGCTCCAAATAAGCCACTGCGGAGACTCAGTTTTTTTGGGTCGATCCCCGCTTCCTCGATCGCTTCCGCAAGGTATAAGGCGTAAGACGGAGTACAGCATAAAAGCGTGGAGCCGAAATCCTGCATGATCTGTATCTGTCTTTTA
>JAUZPW010000163.1 GCA_030705725.1 Bacillota bacterium | reverse complement strand
TCGGCCTCCTCAGGCTCGCCTTTCTTGTGTTTTTTCTTCTTTAACTTGCCCTTAAAGCCTTTTTTATTTTCCGTCTGGCCCAAAGCTGCCGGTTCCGCCATCTTCTCTTTCTTTCTTTTACGTTTTTTCGCTATAGACTTCAGTAAAAAGATCAGAATCAGAAGCGCTAAAAGTCCGGCTCCCGCGAAAAGAAGCAGCGTCGGATCGGATAACAGCAGCGCCATAAAGTTAAGGGAAGGTGCGCCGACATGGGCTTCTCCGTTTTCTTTCTCCTGATCCTCAGGATTGTAGAATGCCGAAGCGTAGATCGTTACCTTGGAAGGATCGATAGCGGCGGTCGACGCTACCAGCTTTGACAGCTCGTCTTTATCGTCGCTGCTTAAAGCGTCGTTGTTCACGGCGACGGCGATCGTCATGTCTGTAACGCTGGCGGCGTCGCCTTCAATCTGCTTTTTTATCTGGCTGACAAGGTACTTGTAATTATTGCTTTCCTTTATCGAGAGATTATTTCCGTTTTCCGTAGTGCCGGGGTACGTCGGGGTTTCCGAATTTGTGTCCGTCCCCGCTACTCCGCCCGCCGCCTTGGTGCCGGCGTTCGCCTGCTCGGTTTGCTGCGACGACTCGCTGACAACTCCCGTGTTGTTCTCGGACGGTTCGTAAGTGGTTACCTCCTGGATCTTCTTGTCGACGTCCATAATCGCTTTGACGGAGACATTCACGTTTTTTTCGCCGTATATCGGGCTAAGGATGTCGAGCACCTTTTCCTTTATATCCTGCTCGTATTTTTTTTCGAATTTGAGCTTGAATTCCGAAAGATCGGTCCGGTCAGCGCCGCCCTCGGAGGAGCTGAGCTCGTCACCCGTCTTGGAATCGACTACGACCACTTCCTCGGGCTTAAGGTTCGGAACGCTTTTAGCTATAAGCCTTTTTATGCCGCTTACCTGTTCCCCCGAAAGCGTTTTCCCGGGCTTAAGCTCCAAAGCTGCCGAGGCGGAGGGTTCTGCCTTGCTTTCATCCCAGGCGTACCCGTTTTCGTCCGGAATGCTTATAATGACCGTCGCGTTTTTGATGGGGTCAAGCGTTTTTATAACAGCCTCCAGCCTTTGGTTAAGCTGGTATTTCTCTATAACCTTTTTTTCGTAGTCCGTCGACATCACGTCGATGTTTTTAGTAAAGTAATCGTAGTTAAGCGTGGTTTTCGGATATCCGAGGTTCGCGAGCTCCATTCTGAGCGACGCTTCCCTGTCCTTCGGAACGGAAATCGTTCCGTCGTGGATCTTATACGAGACGTTGCGGCTTTCGAGTAAATTTCCGATTTCGCTCGCCTCGTCGCTCTCAAGCCCCGGATAAAGAATCGCGTACTGGGGACGGTTCAAGAAAAGCGTTGCTGCAAACGCGGCTAAAACTATCCCGCACAGCGAAAAAACAACAATTTTCTTCGTTTTTTTTGCCATACCGTTCCAGAATTTAACCAGCGGATCTATGTATTTTTTTATATTTTCATGCATACAAAGGCCCTACCTTAAATCCGTCAGATTCCCGTGTTCATGATCTCCTTGTAAGCGTCGAGCGCCTGGTTCCTGAGCTCAACCAGAAGCTCCACCGAAAGGCTGGCCTTCTGGGATGCGATAAGAGCGCTGTGCAGATCGTCCGTCTGCCCGGTTGCGACCTTTGCGATTTCGGCGTTCAGCGCCGAGTCCGTGCTTTTAACCCCGTTTATCGCGTTCCTGAACATATCCTGAAACGGGTTGTCGCCTGGTAAAGAAACGCCAAAGCTTTTGTCGCTTTCGGCCGGTAAATCTATTTTAGGTATCTGCGTGATTTGCATTTTTTATTACCTCCCGAGCTCAAGCGCTTTTGAAGCCATGGTTTTGACCGCGTTCAGCGCCGTAAGGTTAGCTTCGTATGCCCTTGTTACGGACATCATGTCCATTATTTCCTTTGAGATGTCGACGTTTGGCATCATAACATATCCGTTTGCGTCCGCGTCGGGGTGCTCGGGGTTGTATACCGGGGTAAACGGCGTCTGATCCTCGACTACCTGTGCCACCTTGACCCCTTTGGGGGCGTTTTCTTCCGCCGACAGCTTCGATTCGAACGCCGAGCGGAAATCGTCCGGGGTAGCTTCCTCGTAAACGGCCATTTTTCTGCGGTAAGGCCCCCCGGCCTGTGTTCTTGTGGTGTCTGAGTTTGCGATATTCTCGGATATAAGGTCCATGCGCAGCCGGCTCGCGGTTAATCCTGAAGCGCTGATGTCAAGCGAACTTAAAAAAGACATTTTTAACTCTCCTCGTTATTTGCCGGATTTTATTACCGTTCTCAGCCTCGAAAACATTTCCGTCAGAAGCTCTACCGAAGTATCGTAGGCAAACTGAGTTTTGACGAGCTCTGTGTTTTCCTTTTCCATGTCAACTCCGTTGCCGTCCGAGCGGTAGACGACGTCCTCGGGAGTAATTTTTGGCGAAATATTGTTTATCTGTTCCGTTTTTTCGCTTTTGGAGGCGTTCGCGTCCGAGAGCGCCTCCGACAGCTCGTCCTCGAACGAAACCGTCTTCGGCTTATATCCGGGGGTCTCCACGTTAGCGATATTGTTTAATATTGCTTTTTGTCTTTCCCAGTTTCCGTCAAGATTTTTGATAAGCACATTCATCGGCAGTCCTTCGAAAAAGCTCATATCGTCACCTCAGGTTAAATGAAATATTGTTATATTTTTACATTTTTCTACTTAATTCAACAAATTTCTCTTAATTTTAGGTATAAAAAAACAGTTACCCCCTGAATCCACTGAAAATTGATTTTGGGAAACTAACTTTTTTCGTTAAAAAAAGCAGATATCTTTCGATAACTGCCCTGGCAAGACACAAATGATGTCTTACTAAAAATGCAACTGGCAGTCATAGGTAGCTAAACCCTTAGACCCTAAAGCTTTGCGTCCTTGCCTTTCGACAAGTATGCCAAAATATTAAGTTATACCCGGAAACTTGACTGAATTTTTTTTTGTAGACTAATAATCGCATTTATTTTTTTGTCTGTCAACAAATTTTTAGCAATTCTGGTTTAAATTTTTAGTTAAAAAATCAAACTAATTGGTAAATTTAATGGTTCGTTTGTTAAATGTTGTCTGTTTTTGTGTCCATAATGTGACAAAATTCCGTTCGTTTTAACATAATTTGCCCGTTTTTGTATAATGTTTAATTAAACCCAAATTTTATGCTTTTATTGCTTGGAAAATTTTTTTTGTTTCGCGCTTAACTACTCCTTTGGCGGAGCCGATATTATTTGTGAAAGCGCTGAGGCAAGTTTTTCGTCCGCGGGACAGGGCCCTTCCCCCGGCAAAGGAATTCCCGGCGGTTTCGATAGAGAAAGGATTCTCTATATTAAACGCGAAGGCTAAACGCCTCGCCAAAAATTCAGGAGGAATAAAATTATGCGTATTCAGCACAACATCGCAGCGTTAAACGCCTCGAGACAGTATACTAAAAACAACACCTCGGTTTCAAAGAACATCCAGAAGCTTTCTTCCGGCTATAAGATCAACAGCGCCGCCGACGACGCCGCGGGCCTCGCGATTTCCGAAAAAATGCGCGGCCAGATCAGGGGCTTAAACCAGGCCTCAAATAACGCCCAGGACGGCATTTCCCTCGTGCAGACCGCTGAGGGCGGCTTAAACGAGACCCAGGAGATCCTCCAGAGGATGCGCGAGCTGGCCGTCAAGTCCTCAAACGGCACCTATAAGGACGACGTCGACCGTGCCAGCCTGCAGCTCGAGATGGCCGACCTTTCAAAAGAAATCGACCATATCTCCAAGTCAACGGCATATAACAAAATCAACCTTTTGGACGGATCTCTTGACTACGGCGCGACACAAAGCGGGACGCTCGGAACGACCGCGATGACTTTCAATGGCACCGCAACGCTTGCCACAAACGCGAACCTGGATGGAACGACAGGCGACGCCGCTACCGTGACGATAGCCGGCAACAGCGGAGGCGGAACTCCGACGGCCGACGGAGTTATTGAAGTAACTATCTCCGCAGCCGGTAACCTTGCGGTCAACTTAGGCGAAGGCTCGTACTCAGCTCAAGATATCACCTCCGCTATAAGAACAAAAGCCGCATCCATGGTCAGCGCCGATAAAGCTAGTCCGGCTGCCAACTATTTGGATTTTGAGACGAAATTTGACGGAAATGTCGTAATCGGCGCGGCCAGCACCGATACTACAGGCGCCCGTACCATGGCCTCTACGGGCACAGCCGGCGGCCTTACCTTCCAGATCGGCGCGAACAGCGACTCCTATGAGCGTGTTGACCTTAATATCTCCAAAATGGACTCCGTATCTCTGGGAATCAGCACATCGAAAATTGACACCCTGTCAAATGCCCAGGCTGCGATCGGCACTATCGACACCGCTATCAACACCGTCTCCGAAGCCCGTGCCAAGCTCGGCGCTCTGCAGAACCGCCTCGAGCACACAGTCAATAACCTCGGCACGACAAGCGAGAACCTGACCTCCGCCGAAAGCCGTATCCGCGACGTCGACATGGCTTCCGAGATGGTCGAGTTCACGAAGAACAACATCCTCAGCCAGGCGGCTCAGGCGATGCTCGCGCAGGCG
>JAUZPW010000162.1 GCA_030705725.1 Bacillota bacterium | reverse complement strand
GATATTTCCTTATAAATATAAAGCAAAGTATAAAGCGGCAGACGAGATCAATATCGATCGCAGCCCAAATAGCGAAGACCGGCAGTCTTATAATATAAGTAATAATCAACGTAAACGGAACCCTGATACCCCAGATGCCTACCGCAGCTGCGAGCATCGGCATCCTGGCAAAACCGGCCCCCTTCATCGCCCCTCCGAAAACTCCGGCAGCGTTCTGCGGGATCTGAACCATGCCCGCCATGATCAGATATATAGCGCCAAGCTTCACGACCTCCATGTTGTTTGTAAGCAGCGACATTATGGATCTCGGTATCAGAAGAAGCAGCGTGACGCTGACGCCCGTAATGATCATAGCTTCCTTCATAATCTGTTTCATATAAAGCTTAGCAAGCTTCGGGTTACCGGCGCCCAGCGACTGCCCGATAAAAGCCGTTGCCGCGATGCCGAAGCCCGCCGCAGGCATATAGGAAATAGACTCCGCCTGCACTCCAAGCTGATAGGCGGCGAACGCCGTTTCCCCAAAGGTCATTATAGCGCGCGCGACTATTATTCCCGCCATAATCCAGAAAATTGTTTCCGCGGCGGACTGTATGCCCACCCTGTATATATCAAGGAGCTCTTTTATGTTGACCGAGAAGAACTTTCTGTTCAGATAGCCGCGCAGAATTCCCTTTTTTCTGAACATTATAATAAGGCCGAGTATGGCTGCCACCGCCTGTGACGACGCCGTAGCTATGGCGGCGCCCCTTACCCCCATCGGCTGGAATCCGAATCTTCCGAAAATCAGCGTGTAGCCCACCGCAATGTTGACCACATTCATTATTGCCGCAATAATCATGGGCGTATGGGCGTTTCCCATCCCCTGAAAAGCTCCGGCCACAGCCAGCATAATAGCCAAAAACGGAAAACCGAAGCAGATGGTTCTTAAGTATGTAAGCGCCAGCTCCATAATTTCCGGCTTGGGGCTGTATATGCACAGGATCTGCCTTGCTCCGATAAAAACGACGGCCAGAGTTAATAACGCGACTACCATAACGGAAAAAATGGTCTGCTGCATTACGGAGAGCATCCGTTTTTTATCGCCGGCCCCGTAGTATCGGGCCACGAATACCGTTTCGCCCATGCTTATGCCCTTAAGCAGAGCCCAGACCAGTTCCATAATCTGAATTCCTATGCCCAGCGCGCTGACGGCGAAAACGTCGATCCTGCCGATCATTCCCATGTTGATTATGCCGGAAATCATCTCAAGGATACCCTCAATGGTAATAGGCAGGATCATAACGGCTACTTTTCTGTTTATTTCGCTCTTTGATGGCAGCGTTTCCTGCAAGGTTTCGATTTTCTCAATATCCATAAAACTCCTGTCTGAATTCTGATAAAAGCCGACCTTAAAACGCCTTCGAGGCTGTCGGCCCGATTACTCAATCAAATGTCTCCTGCCTCCTCCAGCACTTTGAGCAGATATAGATAAGTGCTTCGGACGGAGGAAATGCTCATATGCTCATGAGGCGTGTGCTCGTCAAAAACGTCGGGCCCAATCGCCGTAATATCTACTCCGGGCAGCCTTTCCGCCAGAATGCCACATTCGAGCCCCGCGTGAATCGCCTTTACCAGCGGCTTGCGGCCGTACATTTCTGTGAAAACCCTTTCGAGGTGTTTCCGGAGCTTAGAATTCTCGTTATAGGCCCATTCCGGATAGTCGGAGCCTATCGCGAGCCTGCATCCGAGCGCGTCCGCTATGCATTTTATCTGGTTTGCTATATAGTATTTGCGGCTTTTTTCGCAGCTTCTTATAGCATTGTCAATCGTAATTCCGTTTTCGCCGGTTTTCATCACACCGGGATTATTCGAGCTTTCAACCAGATCCTCTATTTTCATGCTCATGCTCTGCACGCCGTAGGGCAAGAGCATGAGGCTCTTTATAAGCCTGTTTTTAACCGCGTCCGAAAGCGCTTTGTGTTCGGCGCCGGGAATTTTCTCCGTTTTTACAAAGACTCCGCCGTCGGTTTCGCCGTACTCTCTTTTGAAAAGCTGCTCAAAATACCCGGCGTTTTCTTTCAGTATGCTCTCCCGGGAATGAGCCGCAAAAATAACGGCCTCGGACTCTCTGGTAATCGCGTTCGCTTTAAGGCCTCCGTCGGCGCTTTTAAGCAGGAACGGGGTTTTTTCGCAGAGCCCGTAAAGCACGCGCCCCAAAAGCTTGTTGGCGTTTGCCCTGCCTTTCGTAATATCCCCGCCTGAGTGTCCGCCCTTAAGTCCCCCGATGCTGATGCGATACGCCTCAAAATCGGCCGGTGCCTCCTCATATTCAGCGTCAATAATGAATTTTGCGCCCATTCCTCCGGCGCTGCTGACCGTCAGGCAGCCTTCCCTTTCGGAATCAAGGTTTATAAGCAGTCTTCCGGACAAACATTCAGGATCAAAATTAAACGCGCCCGCCATAGAGCCTTCCTCGCTTGCCGTAAACAACGCCTCGATCCTGGGATGCCTGATTTCCGTCGATGAAAGTATTGCCATCATATAAGCGACTGCAGTGCCGTTGTCCGCTCCGAGGGTAGTATTATCCGCGTATACCATGTCCCCGTCAATCCTGAGCTTTATGGGGTCTTTCAAAAAGTCGTGCACAGTGCCTTTGTTTTTCTCGCAAACCATATCCATATGGCCCTGCAGGATAATTGCGGGCGCCTTTTCATAGCCCGGAGTCGCGGGCTTCTTTATAATCACGTTGTTTACTTTGTCCTGTATGACCTCAAGCCCGTGTTTTCCGGCAAACGCAGTCAGGTAATCGCTTATTCCCTTCTCGTTGCCCGTTCCCCTCGGAATGCGGCTTATCTCCTCAAAATATCCGAATACCGACTCCGGCTTTAATCCTGCCAATACTCCGTCCATGATAATACCTCCCTGATTTGTCTTCAGCAGACTATATATTTAGTTTTCTCCTATAACGGTTATATTGATTGTTCTGCGTGCGGGGCCGTCAAACTCGTAAAAATAAATGTCCTGGGCTCCGCCCAGAGATACTTCCCCGTCAATAATCGGAAACATGCAGCTGTTTCCTACGAGCATCGATTTTATATGGCCCGTAGGGTTTCCCGCCGTGCTGCCGTAAGTGTGCAGCATCCGCGCGTGGCAATATGGAATATCCTCCGGAACAAGCCGTTTGAGCGCCAAGTCTATGTCGCTCTCGAGGCATTCGAGACACTCGTTTACCGTTATTCCCGTCGTCGTGTGCTTTGTAATAACCGCGACAAGCCCCTCTTTTATGCCGGATGCCTTTACCGCCTCAAGCACCCGTTTTGTAATATTTATCATCTCGTTGTAATTCTCGGTCAGTAACGTAAAGGCCTCGTGTTTAACCATTTTCCTTGCCCTCCATGCCCAAAAATCTCAGGGCGTTGCCTCCCAGAATAAGCTCAAGGGTTGATTCCCTGAACTCCATACCCTGCAGCGCTTCAAGCATCCTGATCTGCTCAAATCTCGGGTTGTTCGACCCGAACATAACCTGATGCCTAAGGCTCCTGTCTATCCAGCTGATACCAAGCTCCTTTTCAAACACGTGGCCGAAGAACTCCCTGGCGTTGTCAAAATACAAAAGCCCCGTATCGGCGTAAACATTGGTATATTTGAGCATAATAGCGGCCGTTTCCTTAACCCAGGGCCAGCCGAAATGCCCGAGGCAAATCCTGAGCTCCGGATAATTATAGGCCACCTCTTCAAAGTTTTCAGGCTTTGAATACTTGGAAAGGGCGTCGGGCTCCCATGAAAGGCCGGCATGAAACAGCACCGGCTTGTTGTATTTTATACAAAGCTTATATAAAGGCTCGAGCATTTTATCCGCCGGATAGAATTCCTGCTTTGACGGGTGGAGCTTAAGCCCCGACAGCCCGAGATCCATAAAAGCGTATTCCAGGACCTCCTCGGCGTCTTTCCTCCGGGGATCGACGCTGGCGAAGCCTATAAACCTGTCGGGAGATATTTCAACAAGCTTTTTGATTTCCTCGTTTGATACGACCGTGCCTCCGTGGTTTGTCGTAAGATCCTCGGGCAATATGACAAGCCTGTCGATCCCCGCGTAGTCCATCTGGTTATATATATGCTTGAGGGGAGCTTTGCCATTTTTATAAAGCCCAAGCATCTTTCGCCTGAATTCGACATCCGCCTCGTTTTCGCAGATCGGCTCGAAAAACGCCGGATGTGTGTGTATATCGATAACAAACGGTTTTTTTCTCATTTTTCTTCTCCAATCTATTAGCGTCCGTGCTCCGCCTCCGCGCCCAGAAGCATTTATAAGGTAATATCGCCTTTTTAACCTGATAGAAAACAATTTTGACATAAATAGAATACTACAAAGAATTAAATTATGCAAAGCATGGTAGATTGCCCGAAATAAGCCAATCAGAGGATATCTAGCACAAAATATCCCCGATTGGCTTAATCCGCAGGTTATTAAATATATGCCCCGAATAATCCGGTTTGCCCTCCGGTTATTTAATCTGATGCTTTCTTAATTATCCTGCGGTCCATTTTGCCAACTCATCGTCGGTTGCAAGAAGGAAATGCGTATCAGTGATTTTCCGCTGCGTACCCTTTGTGTAATCTATGCCGCTTGTCGCGT
>JAUZPW010000161.1 GCA_030705725.1 Bacillota bacterium | reverse complement strand
GGCTTGCTCTCTGCCGTTTTGATTCTGATCCTTCTCGGAAAAAAATCCGAATCCCGAGCGTCGTAGCAGACATTAATTAAACCGCGTCAAAGCAAAAGAGCCTCTTATTCCCCGCACCGGGAAATAAGAGGCCTTTTTTATATAATTACTTGAACAGATCCCTCATCTTGTCGAAAAATCCCTTCTGGGACTGGTGGTTCGTGCTCTGAAGCTCGCCCGCAAATTGCCTGAGGGCTTCCTTCTGCGACGCCGTCAGATTTTTCGGCGTTTCGATATTGACCTTGACGAACTGGTCGCCTCTTCCGTGCCCGTTAATGTTCGGGATGCCCTTGTTTTTGATGCGGAAGACCGTTCCCGTCTGCGTTCCTTCCGGAACCGTATATTTTATCTTTCCGTCGATCGTCGGAACTATAAGCTCGTCGCCCAGCGCGGCCTGAATAAATGTAATCGGGATTTCAACGATAACGTCGCTGCCGTCCCTTGTAAAAATCGGGTGCGGACGTATGGACATGGTAACCAGAATATCGCCTTTCGGCCCGCCGTTTTTGCCGAACCCGCCCTCGCCCCTTAAGGAGATCGACTGTCCGTCGTCAATGCCCGCGGGCACCGCGACCCTTATCTGGCGTGTTTTTCTGACTCGCCC
Organism: Bacillota bacterium; assembly: GCA_030705725.1. Lineage (GTDB taxonomy): Bacteria > Bacillota > Clostridia > Oscillospirales > Butyricicoccaceae > UBA6114. The sequence goes on along the minus strand of JAUZPW010000161.1, from coordinate 3,973 downwards.
CGAGCCGCCGCATTTTGAGCACGGCGTTTTTATGATTTTACCGGTTCCCCTGCACTTGTGGCATGGCGAGGCCGATGAAAAAACTCCGAACGGAGTGCGCTGGGTCGTCTTTACCTGCCCCGAGCCCCGGCATAAGTCGCAGGTTTCGGCGCTCGTACCCTTTTGCGCTCCCGAACCGCCGCAATCCCCGCAGTCCTCCGCACGCATCACGGTAACTTCCTTCTCGCAGCCGAACGCCGCTTCTTCAAAAGTCAGGTCGAGGCCGTAGCGCAAAGTTTCGCCCTTCTGCGGCGCGTTCCTTCTTTGCTGCCCTCCGAAAGCGCCCCCGAATACCCCCTCGAAAATCGAACCGAGGTCAAATCCGTCAAAGCCGCCGCCGAAACCACCCGGCCCGCCCGCGCCGTAGCTCGGGTCCACTCCGGCATGCCCGTAATTGTCGTACATCTGGCGTTTCTGCGGATCTGATAAAATGCCGTATGCTTCGGAAACCTCTTTGAATTTCATCTCGGCGGTTTTGTCCCCGGGGTTAACGTCCGGGTGGTATTGCTTGGCAAGCTTTCTGTAAGCCTTTTTTATTTCATCCTCCGAAGCGCTCCTGCTTATACCGAGCACCTCGTAATAATCCCGTTTGTCTTCGGCCATGGCCCCACCTCATAACATATGCGCTGTTACAGTTTATGCGCGTGTGCGGGATATTCCCGCCCGCATCAGCTTGTGGAAAAAGTATCTTAAGGATTATCAAGGGGCCGGCGCCCCTTGATGTTAAATAAGGTCCGAAGGCGGACATGCGCCGCCGGAGGACACGCTGGACAAAACCGCAGGTTTTGTCGGCACCTGGGGAAGCTTCGAGGGGGAATCGGATTCCCTCTCGAAAAGCAGTCATATTCCCGCCCGCGTCAGCTTGTGGAAAAAGTATCTTAAGGATTATCGCCGTTTATTTTTTGTCCTTGTCGTCGTCGACCACGGTGTAGTCCGTATCGTATACGTTTCCGTCCGGGCCGGGGTTAGGTCCCGCTCCGCCTGTGGGATTCGCGCCTCCCGCTCCGGGCTGCTGATAAATCTTCGCGGACATATCGTAGAAAAGCTTCGTAAGCTTGTCGGTTTCTTCCTTGATCAGTTCAATGCTGCTGCCCTTGAGCGCTTCCTTGAGCTTTTCAAGCTGATCAGTAACCGGCTGTTTTTCAGACGCGGGCAGCTTGTCGCCTAATTCCTTGAGCGTTTTCTCGCTCTGGTAAACCAGATTCTCGGCGTTGTTTCTGGTATCGATCTCCTCGCGGTGTTTTTTATCCTCCGAGGCAAACTGTTCGGCGTCCTTGACCGCCTTGTCAATATCGTTCTTAGACATATTGCTCGAAGCCGAAATTGTTATTTTCTGTTCTTTTCCGGTGCCGAGATCCTTCGCCTGAACGTTCACAATGCCGTTCGCGTCAATGTCGAACGTGACCTCGATCTGGGGCACGCCTCTGGGAGCCGCCGGAATCCCGTCCAAATGGAACTTTCCGAGCGTTTTGTTTCCGGCTGCCATTTCGCGCTCGCCCTGCAGCACATGAACCTCGACGGAGGTCTGCCCGTCAGCCGCGGTCGAGAACACCTGCGATTTTTTGGTCGGAATTGTCGTGTTGCGCTCTATAAGCCTTGTAAATACGCCGCCAAGAGTTTCGATGCCCAGTGAAAGCGGCGTCACATCGAGAAGCAGAAGGTCTTTTACCTCGCCTCCCAGAACGCCTGCCTGGATGGAAGCGCCGATGGCGACGCATTCGTCCGGGTTGATTCCCTTAAACGGTTCCTTGCCCGTAATCGTTTTAACCGCATCCTGAACCGCCGGAACTCTTGTTGAACCGCCGACAAGCAGGATCTTTGACAGCTCCGAAGCCTGAAGCCCGGAATCCTTGAGCGCCTGGCGCACCGGCCCCATGGTGGCCTCGATAAGGTCGCCTATCAGCTCGTTGAATTTCGCCCTGGTGAGGGTCAGATCAAGGTGCTTCGAGCCGGACGCGTCCGCCGTAATGTAAGGAAGGTTTATATTTGTGGAGGTAACGCCGGAAAGCTCGATTTTCGCCTTTTCCGCCGCTTCCTTAAGTCTCTGCATAGCCATTTTGTCGTTTTTGAGATTAATGCCCTCGGCCTTCTGGAATTCAGACAGCATCCAGTTCATGACGCGCTCGTCGAAATCGTCGCCGCCGAGCCGGTTGTTGCCCGCCGTGGCGAGAACCTCGAGAACTCCGTCGCCTATGTCGAGGATAGATACGTCGAACGTGCCGCCTCCGAGGTCGTAGACCATTATTTTCTGCTCCTGCTCGCGGTCGACTCCGTAAGCGAGGGCCGCCGCCGTCGGCTCGTTGATTATACGCAGCACTTCAAGTCCGGCAATCTTTCCGGCGTCCTTTGTCGCCTGTCTCTGGCTGTCGGTAAAATATGCCGGCACCGTGATAACGGCCTGTGTCACGGGCGAACCGAGATAACCTTCGGCATCCGCTTTCAGCTTTTGCAGTATCATAGCCGAAATTTCCTGCGGAGTGTAGCCTTTGTCGTCTATCCTTACCTTGCGGTCCGTGCCCATATCCCTCTTGATTGATGAAATCGTACGGTCGGGGTTCGTGATGGCCTGCCTTTTCGCCACCTGGCCCACCATGCGCTCGCCGGTCTTTGAAAAAGCGACGACCGACGGGGTCGTGCGCGCGCCTTCCGCGTTTGGGATAACGACGGGCTCCCCGCCCTCCATAACGGAAACGCAGGAATTTGTTGTGCCGAGATCTATACCAATAATTTTACCCATATGAATTCCTCCTGATCTGATTTATACTTTATTGATTATATAATAATATTTATCGCTCAATGCTCAATTTGCCACTTTGACGATCGCGTGCCTTATAACCCTGTCCCCTATTATAAACCCTTTTTGAAGGACTTCGGCAACCGTGTTTTCGCCAAGCTCCGGGTCCTCGATGTGCTGCACCGCGTTGTGCATCTCGGGGTCGAAGGAGGCGCCCTGCGCCTGTATCTCGGCTATCCCGAGCTTTGAAAGAGAATCGTTAAACTGCTTTATGATAAGCTCGATCCCCTTTTTGTGTTTTGAATCCTCGGTTTCCTGGCTAAAGGCCCGCTCAAGGCTGTCGAGCACTGGTAAAAACGCGGCCGCGGATGCGGCGTAAGCCTCCGGGAAGATGGCGTCGCGCTCCTTCTGCGAGCGCTTTCTGAAATTATCATATTCGGCAAGGAGCCTTAAATATTTGTCTTTTTGCTCCTCTAAAAGCGAATTAAGCTTCTTGAATTCGAGTTCCTTATCCTGCGCCGCTTTTTCCTCGGGGTTTATTTCCGGGGTCTTTTCCACCGGGCTGTTATCGGAAAGGGTCTCCTGTTCCGCCTTCTGCTCTTCGGGTTTGGGCTCCGCTTGCTTTCGTTTTTTGTCCATTCCGGCCTCACCTCAAAATAAGAATATCTATAGTATGCAGCACTTTTTTGATTTTAGCACTCAAAGTCTCTGAGTGCTAAAAATAATTTACCACTAAGGTCAAAGATTGTCAAGCGGTTAGATTTAAATAATCTTTGAACAATTCCCATTGAGAATTTCAATCGCTTACTATATAATAAAAAGAATAAATTTTACTTAATCGGAGCGTGCCTGCTTGAAGGACAATAAAAAAATAAGGAATTTTTCAATAATTGCCCATATAGACCACGGCAAATCGACGCTTGCCGATAGGCTGCTGGAGCTTTGCAACGCCGTAAGCAAACGCGATATGGAGGATCAGCTCTTAGACAGCATGGAGCTTGAGCGCGAGCGCGGCATAACGATCAAGGCCCGTGCCGTCAAGCTTGAGTATACGGCGTCCGACGGCGAAATATACGAGCTGAATCTGATAGACACTCCCGGCCACGTCGATTTCAACTACGAGGTCTCCAGGTCGCTCGCCGCCTGCGAGGGCGCGGTTCTGGTAGTCGACGCCGCGCAGGGGATAGAAGCCCAGACGCT